>JAFQNU010000008.1 GCA_017420825.1 Clostridia bacterium | reverse complement strand
GCGGTGATGATTCATCAAAAGGATAAGGATACAGGATTGAATCTATATCTGGATTCTTCATTTTCCCTTTGAAATCTATTTCAATAACGATATATTCATCTTTTTTTGCATCAAGCTCAATTTCATCTGTATAAAAATACTCTCCTGGCATTACATTCTTAGATAAATCTCCGCCGAAAGTAAGATTTTTAAACTCCATGTCATTGTTATCATTAAATTGTTCCTTATACTCGAATTTCTTGCATATACCAACACGTGCAGCGGTTATTTCCCATTCATCACAAACAAGGTTTGCATGAGAATGAGTTCCGTCTGCGAAGGTGCTGTCTATTATATTGGTAAATAAGAATGAATATCCGTACCTTCCGCCCGAAAACACTTTATAATGTATTCTTCCTGTGCCGTTACCATTGGTAAAATACGACTGATTTGATGTACCTGCACAGGTGTTTGATGTATATTTTTCAAAATATTTCATATCAGAGTTCCTCAATTCTTTAATGACTGCAACGGTGCAGGTATTCTTCCGCCCCGATTAATAAATTCAACACTATTCTTAGGGTTTACACTCATAACAGGACCACTGCCCAAAAGACCGCCGAACTCAACCACATCGCCGACCTTTTTACCGGGTGACGGTATAATTCTGACAGCAGTTGTTTTGCTGTTTACCATACCAATAGCCGCCTCATCCGCTATAATTGCCGAAATAGTTTCTGCACTTGTATCTCCGGGTACAGCTATCATATCAAGACCTACCGAGCATACACATGTCATAGCTTCAAGCTTCTCAAGAGATAATACACCTGCCTGAGCCGCCCTAATCATTCCTGCGTCCTCGCTTACAGGGATAAACGCTCCCGAAAGACCGCCTACATACGAGCTTGCCATAACTCCACCCTTTTTAACAGCATCATTGAGTAACGCAAGAGCTGCGGTCGTTCCATGAGTTCCGCACTGCTCCAAGCCCATTTCTTCCAAAATATATGCAACACTGTCACCAACAGCAGGGGTAGGTGCTAATGATAAATCAACAATCCCGAACGGAACATTTAATCTTTTCGAAGCCTCCTGTGCAACAAGCTGTCCCATTCTTGTGATTTTAAATGCAGTTTTCTTAATTGTTTCAGCAACAACACCAAAAGGCTCACCCTTTACCTTTTCCAATGCACATTTTACAACTCCTGGGCCGCTTACACCTACGTTTATCACGCAATCGCCTTCGCCTCACCCAAAAATGCACCTGCCATAAATGGATTATCCTCAACCGCATTACAGAACACAACAAGCTTTGCACAGGCAAATCCGCCTGTTTCTTTGGTTAATTCTGCAGCCTTTTTAATAACTCTTCCCATTTCGGCAACAGCATCCATATTTATGCCCGCCTTTGTAGTTCCCACATTGACACTTGAACATACAATCTCTGTATTTGCCAAAACTTCAGGGATTGACTCAATAAGCAATTTTTCACCGGGTGTACAACCCTTATGAACAAGTGCAGAATAACCACCTATAAAGTTCACCCTTACAGCCTTCGCTGCCGCATCAAGAGTTTTTGCAACCTTTAAGCACTTTTCAATGCTTGGCTCCTCCAATGCCTCAATTATACATGACACAGGAGTTACTGATATTCTCTTATTTATAATAGGAATACCATACTGCTCCTCTATTTCCTCGCCTACTCTTACAAGGTCTTTTGCATAGGCTGTAATTTTATTATAAATCTTCTCACATGCCTTATCCACATCAGGGTCAACACAGCTTTTTAAGCTTATACCCATTGTGATTGTTCTGATATCAAGGTTTTCCTTGTCTATCATATTTATTGTTTCGATTATTTCAAATGGATTTATCATACCGCTACTTCTCCCGATTAAATACGATGCATTGAACTGAATACCTCTTCATTCTGAAGATGTATTGAAAGGTTCATTTCCTCTGCAATTTTTGCAAGCTCAGAATTCAACTTGCTCACTGATGCTGTTGAAAGCTCAACAAGCATAATCATTGTAAAAATATCCTGCATAATTGTTTGGGAAATATCAAGAATATTTACATTATTTTCACAGAATAACGCACTGACTCTTGCTATTATTCCCACTCTGTCCTTTCCGACAACTGTAACCACTGCTTTCATAATACTAATCCTTTCTTAGTCTAATCTCTGTCTCAATACTTCATACATGATAACACCTGCCGCAACCGATGCATTTAATGAATTAATCTGCCCGAACATTGGTATTCTCACAATGAAATCACATTTTTCCTTAACAAGTCTTGAAATGCCCTCTCCCTCACTGCCAATAACAATTGCAATTGCACCTTTCAGGTCGGTTTTTCCCATTTCCTCTCCGTCCATATCCGCTCCTGCAATCCACAAGCCTTCCTTCTTCAAATCCTCACTGGTTCTTGCAATATTTGTAACCTTTGCAACAGGAACATACTCAATCGCTCCTGCCGATGTTTTTGCAACAACTGAATTTAAGCCTACACTGTTATGCTTTGGGATTATAACTCCGTCAGCACCAACACAATCAGCAGTTCTGATAATTGAGCCGAGGTTATGAGGGTCGGTTATTTTATCACATATTATAATAAAGGGAGCATGTCCCTTTTCCTTTGCTTTATCCAGAATATCCCTTACCGACGAATATTCATGAGCCGCACAAAGCGCAACAACTCCCTGGTGGTTTTCACCTTCAGAGAGTGAGTCAAGCTTTTGCTTTTCAGCCTCGGATATTATAATACCTCTTTGCTTTGCAAGCTTGATAATAACATTAATACTGCCCTCTGTTCCACCCTTTTTTATAAGGATTTTATCAATCTCTCTGTCACTTTTCAAAGCTTCAATAACGGGATTTCTTCCAAAAATTTTATCCTGCATAAAAAACTCTACCTCGCTAAAATTCAGTACCGCATTAAAATGCGGTACTGATAATAAATATTAGAGCATAAACTTATCGTGAATTGCCACTACTGCTCTTTCTGCATCCTTCTGGTCAACAAGAACAGAAATTTTAATTTCTGATGTTGCTATCATGCTGATATTAATATCCGCATTATATAAAGCCTCAAACATTGTTGTTGCAACACCTGCATTATTAACCATACCTGCACCTACAATTGAAACCTTTGAAACATCTCTTCGTGTTTTTATTGAGTCGATTTTAAGCTCTGCCTGATTATCCTCTAAAATCTGAACAGCATGGTCAAGGTCGCTTTCTGTTACTGTGAAGCTGATATCCTTCTTCTCGCCGTTTCCTATTGACTGAATAATCAAGTCAACACTAATTCCGTTTTGTGAAAGCAGAGCAAAAACTCTGTAAGCCTTTCCCGGTGTATCCTCTATACCGCAAAGTGCAACTCTTGCACAATCATTATCTCTTGTTACTCCTCTTACAAGCATCTTTTCCACTTGGTCTACCTCCTTAACATATGTTCCCTCATTTTTACTCAAGCTTGATTTAACAGCTAATTTTACATGATATTTTTTTGCCAGCTCTACTGAACGGTTGTGCAATACATTTGCACCCAATGACGCAAGCTCAAGCATTTCATCATATGAAATATCGTCAAGCTTAAACGCATTCTTAACAAATCTTGGGTCTGCTGTGAATACACCGTCAACATCTGTGTAAATCTCACAAACCTCTGCATGAAGAGCAGCCGCCAATGCAACTGCAGATGTATCTGAACCGCCTCTGCCAAGAGTTGTGATGTCATCATACTTGTTTACACCCTGGAAGCCTGCAACAATTATAATCTTTCTCTTATCAAGCTCGTTGTGCAGTCTTTCGGTATCAATTTTATGTATTCTTGCTGCAGAATACTTTGAATCTGTTCTAAAGCCAGCCTGCCAGCCTGTTAATGAAATTACAGGTCTGCCGATTTTTTCAATCGCCATTGCAAGAAGTGAAACGGAAATCTGTTCACCCGAGGATAAAAGCATATCCATTTCTCTTTTTGAAGCCTTAGGATTAATCTCCTGTGCCTTTTCAATTAAATCATCAGTTGTGTCACCCTGAGCAGAAACAACAACTACAACATCATTGCCCTTGTCATAGGTCTCAACAATACGGTTAGCAACATTCATTACTCTCTCGGCGTCTCTTACCGACGAACCGCCGTATTTTTGTACTATTAAACTCATAGTTTAACTCCCCTCCAAAATGTTATTTATATATCGATGGCTAAGCCACCTTAAAGAATAAAGAAAGCAGAATTATCCGTCAGACTTTATTATTTATCATACTTTATTTCTCTCAATACTGCCCCGACATTATCAACAGTCAGACGCATACATTTTCTTTGTATATTTTCCTGTTCCAGAGCCTTCATTACTTTCCCCACAAAGTCTCTGTTACCCTTATCCACAATTGCTATAATTGTCGGGCCTGAACCGCTTAAATATGCCGCAAGCGAACCGCAAGCCTTTGAGATTTCAAAAACTCTGTCCATGTCGGAAACAACACTTTTTCTATATTGCTGATGTATTCTGTCATTACAGTAAATATCAAGATTTTTAAAATCACCTGTTGCAAGACTCAGTGCAAAGCCTGTCGCATGTGATATGTTATATGCGGCATCCTCCATAGATACTGCTGTCGGCAACAACCCTCTTGATTTCTTGGTAACCGTAAAATACTTAGGCACCATAGCAACAAATTCAAGCTCCTGACTTACCCTCAACGTCTTTCTGATAAGTTTGTCTCCGTCAATACATGAAAGACAAAATCCACCGTATAAAGCGGCACAGACATTATCGGGATGCCCCTCAAATTCAGTCGCAAGTTCAAAAATTCTCTGCATATCAAGTTGGCGCCCCGTAAGAGCATTTGCCGCAAGCATACCTCCGATTATACAGGCACTTGAGCTACCCAATCCCCTTGTCATTGGAATTGAACTTTTCTGCCGTATCTTAAATCCCTTTGGCGTTACTCCAACCTCATTGTAAACTCTCACCACAGAACGATATATAAGATTATTTTCTCCTGTGGGAATATAGTCCTCACGTCCCGCATTTGAAATATACAAGCCCTTTTCAAGCTCGGATACGGAAATTGTATTATGCAGTGACAGTGCAATCCCAAAGCAGTCAAAGCCTGAGCCGATATTGGCACTTGATGCCGGAACTCTTACCTCTACCATCTATTACAGCCTTTTAAATACTGCTATTGGGGAATTTACATTCTCAAGTGCGGCTCTGAATTCATTTTCTGCAATATCTGCAGCCGTAAATCCCAATTCGTTATCTTTTATTTCCACAAACTCTGCATTATCAAAATACTTCTTTATGTTTTCCTTAGTGTCTGCACATCTTACAAAATATGTGTGCTTTTTGCACTCATAATTCTGCATAATATCTTCATCTGTTACTTCCCATTCTATATTATGCGGCTTTGAGTCCGAATGTCTCACACAGTCTATTATATCTGCAACAACCGCACTTGCAGTCGGAAGCTTTCCTGCTCCTCTGCCATAGAACATTGCCTCACCCAGGCTGTCTCCTGTAACCGATACGGCATTAAATACATCGCACACACTGCTTATTATCATATCCTTTGACACAAGCATTGGCGAAACTGATGCGTAAATCTTACCCTCAGCATCAACATCAGCATATCCGATAAGCTTTATTACACAGTTTTGTGCCTCTGCATACTTAACATCTTCAAGAGTTATATTGCAAATTCCCTCGGTAGGAATTTTGTTGTAATCTACAAATCTGCCCCATGCCATTGATGAGAGTATCGCAAGCTTTCTGCAGGCATCATGTCCCTCAACATCTGCGGCAGGATTTTTCTCGGCATAGCCTTTAGCCTGTGCGTCAGATAAAGCACTCTCAAAGTCCTTACCCTTTGCAAACATTTCATTTAATATATAATTTGTTGTTCCATTTAATATTCCTGCGATTTTCTTTATATCATTCGCCTTTGTGCATATAGTCATTGGTCTGATAACAGGTATTCCGCCGCCAACGCTTGCCTCAAACATGTACAGTGCATTGTTTTCCTTTGCAAGCTCCAAAAGCTCAGGACCATACGTTGCAACAAGTTCCTTATTTGATGTTACAACACTCACACCCTTTTGCAACAGCTGTTTTGTAAATTCATATGCAGGGTGAAGTCCTCCCATAACCTCTGCCACAACTGTTATCTCATCATCATTTATAATATCATTAAAATCCTTTGTCAGATAAGGCTTTATCTCATCATTATCAAAATCTCTTATATCAAGAAGATATTTAACATCAATCTCCTCGCCTGCTGTTTTTATAAAGCTTTTGTCACGGATAATCTCATACACTCCGCTTCCTACTGTTCCAAAACCAAGAACGGCAACCTTAGCCATAATTTTTCTCTCCCTTCAATATATAAAACCGAACGAATGACTGCAAAAATCACAAAGTCATTGCTAACAAATGTACCTTATTTACTCCTTTTATTTTTTTGAGCTGTTCAACAGTTTTATCCATTTCAATATCAATTTCATTAATTCTCAAGGAAATTGTAATATTTGCAATTCCGTTTACAGGAATATTCTGATTAATTGTAAGCACGCTCATGCCCATCTTCGCAAGATGTAGAAGTATTTCAGACAAAACCCCTGTCACATCATCAAGAGTAAATGCAAGTGTTGCAATACTTTCAGTCTGTGACTGTCCTGATGAATAAATATGATTTTTATACTTATAAAAGGCTGTACGGCTCAAATCAATTCTCTCAAGCACCTCATTCACAGATTTATACTTCCCCGATTCAAGCATTTTCTTTGCTTCAATCACCTTTTTGAACACCTCAGGGGCTACATCATAATCAACAATCAGATAAGAATTGTTCATATAGCGCACCTCCTAAAAGTTTGTTTCAGAAAAACAATTGTATTATTTAAACAGTATAATACCACATATTTACTCTGATGTCAATAGCTCAATTTAACAAACAAAACAACTATTAGTAAGATATTTTGGTTATTTTGTAAAATTCACGCATTTAAGAGTCTTTTAGCAAGCGGTTTTATGTCCTTTTCACTGTCTGAACAGCTTATTATTACCTCGCCCTTCTGATTGGTGTTATTCTCTAACCCCAACTCACAAAGACGTCGTTTCGTCTCTCTTGCCGTACCCTCACCGCCGTCAAAAATCATAACATCACCGCCAAGAGCCTTTTTTATTGCATTTTTAACGTGCGGGTAATGTGTGCAACCGAGTACAACTGAATCAAAACTAATATTACGATATGGCTCAAACAATTTTTTCAAAAAATTATCAATCTCGACACCCTCGGTTTTCCCCTCCTCAACAAGCTCCATAAGACCCGGACACGGAAGTGTTATAATATTTACATCATCACAAAATCTGTCCATTAGGTCATGGATTTTTTCTTGCTTTAATGTAAGTGGGGTTGCCATAACAAGCACATTTGAGTTTTCCTTGTAGCTTGCCGACGGCTTTATTGCAGGTTCTATACCTATAATGGGGATTTGTGTATATTTTTCTCTCAATTGCTTTGCTGCGGCAGCGGTTGCAGTATTACAGGCTATAACTATCGCCTTTGCACCTTTATTTATCAGCATTTCTACATTTGCCATCATCAAAGCACACACCTCTTCGGCTGATTTTGTGCCGTAGGGCGCGTTTTTATTGTCACCGAAATATATGAAATTCTCGTAAGGCATAAGCTTTATAAGCTCCTTTAACACACTTATTCCGCCCACACCCGAATCTATAACTGCAACTGGACTGCTATTTTTCATAAGAAAACCCTTCTTCTATTAATGTATTTATACTACCACAGTTTTTGCCAATTGTCAACTTTACATACCCTATTCAATACGATTTTTTGTTAGATGTACAAATTAAAAATTAATTAAATAAAATTGTAGACAAAAGGTTTTTAGTATGCTATAATTATACTTGCCAAACAAAATCAAATAATTTTTCTTAGAGTCTGTATTTTTATTTTTCGGTAAAAATGCATGGTTTTTTTCGCATACTCTAAGAGAAATTGCGATTTTGTTTGGCGACAATTTAAAGCCATGCGTTTTTCAGTGCATGGTTTCAATTATGGCTATGCACTTTTTTGATTTGCAATTTTAAAGAAGGGGGGTCTGTACATATAAGTAAATCAAAAACGTGTGCCAAAATGCGTGTTCGTTTGCTGCGACGTAAATAGCGCCCCGAAAAGTTTGAACTTTTCGGGGCTACAATTTATTCTATAAAGCTTTCGTCCGCAACAAGTACATTTGATATATCACACTTACCAAACTTGTCAACCTTTTTTCCATCTACAAGGAATTGTACGGAATTAACTCCTTCAATTTCACAAAGTGAGTTTACAATACAATAAAGCACGAGCTTTTCATTCTTTCCTGCATTCTTTTCAATAAATCCCGACTTGAAATTCACAAAGCATGTACCATCTGTTGTCTGTGCCGATATCAGCTCTGTATCTGATGACAGTACATCTTTTAATGCCTCATCATCCGTTCCCTTGATAAGCTCATTAACCACATACTGCTCAACA
This sequence comes from Clostridia bacterium, assembly GCA_017420825.1. Lineage (GTDB taxonomy): Bacteria > Bacillota > Clostridia > UBA1381 > UBA1381 > RGIG1988. The sequence continues at coordinate 10,898 of JAFQNU010000008.1, read as the reverse complement.
GGCATTGTATCGGTTATTTTTATCTTTCTCTTTTCCTTGACAAGCTTATCATCATCTGCAAAATACAGCTCAAGTATTTTTGAATCCTGTGTTGTGGCGTCCGATACCAAATCTATATCATCATCACCGAGATACCCAATCACAGTACCATCCGAGGCAACTATTTCCTCACCCTCGACCGTTACAAGTACCCTGTCAACACCGCTTATCTGACAAAGAGACTTCACAATCGCATATGTGGAAAGAAAGGTCCTTGATGCCTCTTCACACAAATACTCCTTTGAAAAATCAACTTCAATATCTCTTTTTCTCTCTTTTACCGATAAGACCAATGCCTCTTGTGGAATAACTGCTTTTTTCTTACTATCCTGGGGTGCCTTTTGAAGTTCCTTCAAGGTGAGGCCCGGTAAGTCCTCTACATTTTCGTATGATATTTCCCTATTTTGGGCAACAATTGATGTATATGTATCATTAAAGAAATACAAGTCAAGCTTGATTGCCTTTTTATCCTCATCATTTTTATCCATAAACACAACTAAAAGTGTTGCAACGATTATAATAAGAACCGATATAATTCCTATTAAATAACGTTTCTTAACCATGGGTTTATCCTCCATACCAATTTCGTAATTCCCGAAACAAGATAATTATACAATATATATATTACAAAACTGTTAAATCAATATATTGTTTACAGAATGTTAACTTTTACAAGCCTTCATGTTCGGCAGTGTATGGGATATAAATTGAGAATATACAACCCATACCCTCTTCGCTTGAAAGCTTGATTTCTCCGCCATGCATAATAACCGCCTCCCTTGCGATTGCAAGTCCGAGACCTGTTCCTCCTGTTTCTCTGTTTCTTGAATCATCAGGTCGGTAAAATCTGTCAAACACCTTGTCCTGCTCATCAAATGCAATTCCCGGACCGTTGTCCTCCACCTGAATTAAAATGTTTTTACCCTCTTTTGTGAGTCCGATTTTTACAAATCCGCCCTCATCAGTGTACTTGATTGCGTTGTCGGTTATATTGTAAATTGCCTCCCATAATTTATCGTAGTCAAGAATAACATCAGATAAATTCTCCACCTTGTAATCGGTATATAAAACTATATCCTTTGCGTTTGCGTTTGGAGTAAGCCTTTTTACTACCGAATTTAAAAGTGCAATAACATCTGTCGGGGCAGGCTTGGGAGCGCTTTTACCCGAATCCATTTTAGTAAGGGTAAGAAGTCTTTCAATTATTCTTGTAAGCCTGTCCACCTCATCACTCAAATCTCCCAAAAACTCACGAACCATTACAGGGTCAGGGTCAGGTGTAGAAACAACACTGTCACAAATCAGCTTGATTGTAGCAAGCGGTGTTTTTAACTCATGCGATGCGTCAGAAACAAATTTACGTCTGTTATTTTCAAGATTTTCAAGCTCCGAGCACATATAATTTATAGTCATTGCAAGATGGGCAAATTCGTTACGTCCTCTAACCTTAACCCTCTTCTCAAAATTACCCTTTGATATTTCATTTGCTGCCTCTGCAAACTCGTCAACAGGCTGTGTTACCACATATGACATTCCGAAGCTCAGAAAACCAACCAATATAGTTATCAGAACGGAAAACATAATAAGATTAAATCTTATATAGCCAATTGTTTTATCAACGTCGGTCATAGCCTGAACAAGATACACAACACCTATAATTTTCTCTCCGTTTTTAACAGGTACCGCAACGGTCATGAGATTTATTCCCAAATCATTAGTTAAAACTGTGTGTGCCTGTTCACCCTCCGAGGCTGATTTTATAATATCACGCATAAGCACCTTGCCGTTAAGCTCGTTATTCGAGTCGTACAATACATTATATGTCGGATTTACAACAATTCCTCTTGTTGTTGAGCCTGCAAGAAGCTGTGCCGAATACTTTTCAATCTTGTCCCTGTCCTCACCAACAACATATGACCTCACTGTATCAGTCATTATATTTGCCTTTGCAAATAGCTTTATCTGCTCATTTTCATAAAGATTTTCCCCTAAAACTCCAAGTATATAAATACTCATGAGTATCAATGTGGTAAGTATCACAATGATGTATGTTGCCATCATAGACCACCGCATTGAGGAAAAAAATCCGTTAATCTTTTTTGTAATAATATCCAACACCCCATTTTGTCTTTATATAATCCGGCTCTGCGGGATTTTTTTCTATCTTTTCCCTTAATCTTCTGATATGCACGTCAACCGTTCTTACATCTCCAAGATAATCAAATCCCCACGCAATATCCAATAGATTTTCCCTCGTATATACCTTCCCCGGATTTTTTACAAACAACTCCATCAGGTCAAATTCCTTACTAGTAAGCTCAACTGTTTCATCCTTTATAACGATACGGCGGAAATTATAATCAAGAGTTATATCTCCCGACACAAGCATATCACTTGAGCTTTTGCCCGGCTTCTGAGGTGAGCATCTTCTGAATATTGCCTTTATCCTCGACGTTACCTCCCTTATATTAAAAGGCTTTGTAATATAATCGTCAGCACCATATTCAAGACCTAAAATCTTATCAATATCCTCACTCTTTGCCGAAAGCATGATAATCGGGACATTTGAAAATCCCCTTATATTTCTGCACACAGTAAGTCCATCCATTTTAGGGAGCATAATATCCAGAAGAATGAGGTCAATACTCTCATCATGAGCAAGCCTTAGCGCCTCCTCACCATCAAATGCAGTCTCAACCTGATACCCCTCCTGCTCAAGGTTATATTTTATTCCCTTAACCAAAAGCTTTTCATCATCAACAACAAGTATTTTCATATCCGTTCTTCTCCTTTATTCAACACAAATTAAATTGCGTATTTCCTCAAACCTCTTTTGACCTATACCCGAAACTCTCATCAGGTCCTCTACAACCTCAAAGTCACCATTCTCTTCACGATAGCTGATAATTCTCTTTGCAAGACCCTCGCCTATGCCGGGAAGCTTGTCAAGAGTGTCAATATCTGCCGTATTTATATTTATGTAGCCTGTATCCTCTTCATTCACTTTATTTTCTTTAATTTTTATCTCTTCTGCATATGCAATATTGACGCCCTCTTTCCTTTCATACCTTTCATACTTGTCAACTATAAATTTTCTGTGCGTCCTTTCATTCTGCTGAAGAACGACACCAACAAGCACTATCGTAATCAGAAAAAAAGCACTATAAAATATGGCTTTAAGCCTGTCTTTATGCATTTTACCCTACTCCTTACCATTTGCACAAAGTCTCACAATTGTATTATAACAAATTTAATTACATATTTCTACACTTTTTTGCAAAATTTCTTGCAAAATGTCAAATTTTTTTGTATAATGTAAATATATAATAAATTCAGAGGAGTAAGTCATGTTTAAAAAATATATAATCAGTACATTATTGGTATTTATATTATCTGTTAGTGTTACACAGATATCTCTTGCAACCCCTGAGGAAACAGCCGCACAAACCGAAGCAGAATTTGTTGATGACGGAACACCTGCACCTCATGCAAAGGCGGCACTGCTCATTGACATGAAATCGGACAAGGTATTATTTGCAAAAAATGAAAATGAGAGAATGTACCCTGCAAGTACAACTAAAATTCTTACATCAATTATTGCACTGGAAAACCTTGCTCTTGACGAGGTTGTTACAGCACAGACTGAAGCTATATCTCCAATAACAAACAAGCACTCTCACATGGGAATTTTAATCGGTGAGGAGTTGACTGTTGAACAACTGCTTTACGGAACACTCGTGTATTCGGCAAACGATGCCGCAAATGTGCTTGCTGTTCGTATTGCGGGCAGTTTAGATGCGTTTGCACAGATGATGAACGCAAAAGCTGCAGAGCTTGGCATGCAAAACTCCAATTTTGTAAACCCTCACGGTTTTCATGACGATAACCATTACACCACAGCAGCAGATTTGGCAAAGGTGACAAAATATGCTATGCAAAACGAAAAATTCAGAGAAATTGTAAAAACCGATATGCATATAATGGGACCTACAAACAAATACAATGAAGAGCGTTACCTTTCAAACACAAATCACCTTGTCAGCAGAAGACGTCAGTATCAGTATTTTTATGATAAAGCAATCGGAGTAAAAACAGGATTTACAGATGAGGCAGGCTCTTGCCTTGTTTCAGCCGCTGTTGACGGAGACACTGAATTGATTTCGGTTGTTATGAACTGCAAAAATACAACAATGGTTGCAAATGGTGCATACTCCTTTGTTGACAGTAAAAGACTTCTCCAATACGGCTTTGACAACTTTAAATACATAACCGTTGCCGCAACCGGTGACATTTTGTCCGATTCGGCAGTGTATGAAGCAAAGGATAATGTTCGTGTTGTTCTTACCGTTGAAACACCAATAAGCGGTTTGCTTCCGTCTGATATTAATATTAATGATGTGGTAAAAAATACTGTTCTGAACGAAAAAATTGCCGCTCCTATCTCAAAGGGTGATGTACTCGGTACTATTGAATGTTCATATCAGGGCGAGGTCATCGGCACAGCAAACCTTATTGCAACAAACGACGTTGAGAAGGATTATATAGTTGCTGTCATTCATTTGTTTATAAAAACTATAACAAACCCTGTGTTTATAATTCTTGTACTGATTTTTGTATGGCTTATAGTTTCAAGTAAAATAAGACGTGCAAAAAAGAGAAAACAGCGCAGAAGTCAACTAAATCACTTCAATCCCGATATTTATCAACCCAGAGAACGTGAATATCAAAGACGCAGACGACGTTAATATATGCTGAGTGTCGCATTGGCACTCAGTTTTTTTACTCCATATTCGAAAATCCCTCTCCCATTACGTTCTCCGCCTGAGCCGCAATAACAAAGGCTTTCTGGTCGGTTTCTCTTATAATTTTTTTTATTTCGTGGTATTCCCACCCACGCACAGCACACATCAAAACTTTTGTGGGTTTTCCCGAATATGCCCCCTCTGCATTTAAAAAGGTTGCTCCACGTCTCTTTTGTGTTATTATTTTCTTTGCAATTTCCTCTGTCTTGTCGGAAATTATCAGTATATTTCTTCCCCCCTCCGTACTATACACTATTTTGTCTATTATGACTGTCTGGAAAAACAATGCAATTACACCGAACATTGCTGACTCAACATTTTTAAATACAAGTATTGACGAGGCAAGTATCAGCGTGTCTATCAGCATAATAGCCTTTCCAATCGGAATTTGAGGGAATCTTCTTCCTACAAGATAAGACAGAATATCCGTTCCCGCAGTTGATGAGCCCATAAAAAAGATAATTCCAAGACCGCTCCCCATAAAAACACCGCCAAATATTGCCCCCAACATTCTGTCCCCTGCAAACTGAGGGAAAAATGGTGTTACAATATAATCTATTACAACTGTAAGAATAATAAGAGTTCTCAACGAACGATAAGTAAAACCGGGGCTTATAAATTTATAAGCAAGAATTAAAAGCGGAATATTAATAACAAGAGATGTTATTCCCACAGGCAACTCAAAGAGATATTTTAGCATAATTGCAATTCCCGAAACACCTCCGGGTGCTACATTCACCTTTTCTGCAAAGCAAAAAATCCCAATTGCAAGCATAAAGCTCCCTAAAATCTCAACCAAGATATTTATTAACACATTTTTCTTTTCCATAATATATCCCTTTCAAAGCATCTTTCATTATATCTATATTACCCCAATTTATTAATTTTATGGATTGACTTTTTCTCATAAATAATGTAAAATTATTTAGACATATAAATTATAATTCCCATAAGGAGTGTTAATATTGAAAAACCAAAAAATCAAGGGAAATCTTTTACTTTTACTTACCTCTTTTATATGGGGTACATCATTTATAGCACAAAGTGTCGGTGTTGAAACAATTTCCCCGACAGCATTTAACGGAATACGAAGTCTTATCGGCTCAATAGCACTTTTACCTGTTATATTATTTATGGATATATCAAAAAAAAGAAATAATATTGAGTCTGCTCCGATAAATAAAACTCTTATAATTGGCGGTATTGTCTGCGGTATTTGCCTGTGCCTTGCAAGCACTCTGCAAACTGCCGGAATGGTGTACACAAGTCCGGGAAAATCCGGATTTATAACGGCCTTATATATGGTTATTATTCCTATTATACACTTATTTACCGGCAAAAAACCATCACCCATTGTCTGGAGTGCCGTTATTGTCGCACTTGTGGGAATGTATCTTTTGTGCCTTGACTCTGACCTCACAATTAACAAGGGTGATGTTATGACAATGTTTTGTGCGGTAATATTCTCCTTTCACATTCTTGCAATCGACTATTTTTCACCCAAGGTTGATGGAGTAAAGCTTTCCTGCCTGCAATTTTTCGTGTGCGGAATGATAAACGTTGTATGGATGTTCTTTGACTCTCCGCAACCCGAACTAAAACCCATTTTGAACTGCTGGGTGTCTCTTTTCTATTCGGGAGTTCTTTCATGCAGTGTTGCATACACCCTGCAGATAATAGGTCAGAAATATACCGACCCCACCTCCGCTTCAATTCTTATGAGCCTTGAGTCGGTATTCTCAACATTATCAACTGTCATTCTTGTTGGATTAGGCTGGCAGTTAACAGGCGGAACATTATCAGTAAGAGAAATAAGTGGATGTATTCTGATGTTTGCGGCAATCCTTTTAGTGCAGATACCGGACATGAAAGCTTCAAAAAATAATGCTTGTCAAATTTAAAAGGCAGAGACCAATGCGTCTCTGCCCTTTAACTCTTACATAGAGCTTAGTGCATCCTGTAACCACCATGCTCCTATATCAAATGCTTTATAAAGATTATCTCTCTCGCCCGTTCTGTAATTAACACCTGTACCTACCTCCGATACTGTGTTATCCTGAATACTGAACTTTACCTTTGTTGAAACGTCTAAATCGCCCACTTTTTTTGTCTCCAGAACTTCAAGCTCCAAAATCAGGTTATCCTCGAGATTTCCGTAATAAATCTTGTTGCCCTTTCTGAACACAGGCTTTCCCTTATAGGTCAGCATTTTGGTTTTTTTTACAGCTGCCATCAAAACCACGTTCCTTTCATTGTTTATTATAGATTATATCCTCTTTCAATCAATTTCATGTTATAATCTACTAAATCTTTTTTGGTTGGAGGTACTGCCTTTTCAACTCCTGCTCTGATTTCATCTAATGTAAATACATTTGTTGCTTTAATCAATGCACCAAGCATAATCATGTTAGCCATATTTGCCTTTGCTTCTGCTGTTGCAATACCTGTTGCCTCTACTGCCGCAACCTTAACATCGTCTCTTTCAACTTCTCTGTCAATCAAGGACTTGTCATATATGATTGTACCGCCTGAAACAACTGTGTTTTCAAACTTTTCAAGTGACGGCTTATTCATACTGATGAGAATGTTAGGCTCTGTAATAATAGGTGATGCAACCGGCTCATCTGATATAATAACGTGACAATTTGCCGTACCGCCTCTCATTTCAGGACCGTATGAAGGAAGCCATGAAAGTTGTTTTCCCTTAACTAATGCAGTATATGCTAATATTTTTCCGGCAAAGAGGATACCCTGACCGCCGAAGCCTGCTATAATAATATTATCAGTCATAATTCTCTCCCCCTTACTTTTCATCTATGTCCTTATATACACCCAATGGGTAATAAGGAATCATATCATCCTGCAATCTCTTAATAGCCTCAACAGGTGACATACCCCAGTTTGTAGGGCAGGTTGACAAAACCTCTACCAAAGAGAAGCCCTTGCCCTCAATCTGGTTCTGGAATGCCTTTTTAATTGCAGCTTTTGCCTTTTTGATGTTCGGAACAGTATCAAGACTTACTCTTGCAATATAGCTCGGGCCATCAAGAGTAGCAAGCATTTCACTTACTCTTATAGGATTACCCTGTGTTTTGATATCACGTCCGTAGGGACTTGTCTGTGTTACCTGACCTGGTAAGCTTGTGGGCGCCATCTGACCGCCTGTCATTCCATAGATTGTGTTATTTATAAAAATAACTGTAATGTTCTCACCTCTTGCTGCTGAATGTACAGTCTCTGCTGTACCGATAGCCGCAAGGTCACCGTCTCCCTGATAGGTAAATACTACCTTGTCAGGATGAACTCTCTTAATACCTGTTGCAACTGCAGGTGCTCTGCCATGAGCCGCCTCCTGCATATCACAGTTAAAATAATTATATGCCATAACAGCACAGCCAACCGGTGCAACTCCGATAGCATTACCCTCAACACCTAACTCATCAAGTACCTCGGCAACAAGTCTGTGACAAATACCATGGGTACAACCAGGGCAATAGTGGAAGGGTGTGTCTGTTAATGCGTGTGGTTTTTCAAATACAATAGCCATTATTTTAAACCTCCTGCAATTTTTCTGATTTCGTCTGCAACCTCTTGCGGAGTAGGAATAACGCCGCCTGTTCTACCGAAGAAGTGTACAGGAGCCTGACCTTCAACTGCAAGCTTAACATCCTCAACCATTTGTCCCATACTCATTTCAACAGAAAGGAATGCCTTTGCAGTTTTTGCAGCCTCTTTAAATATTTTTGTCGGGAAAGGCCAGAGAGTTATAGGTCTTATAACACCAACCTTTAAACCTTCTGCTCTTACCGTTTTAACTGCAGACTCAACAACACGGCTTGTTGTTCCGTAAGCTGTTACAATTATATCTGCATCTTCTATATCATGAGCCTCATAACGCTGTTCATTTTCCATAATAATGTTATATCTGTTCTGACGCTCAATAATTGTTTTTTCAAGCTCTTCAGGTGAAAGATAAAGAGAATTTATAATGTTGTGCTCTCTTTTTAAACCTGTTCCGACAGTTGCCCAATCCTTATCTGTATTTATAGCCTCAGGCACTGAATCAAAATCAACAGGCTCCATCATCTGACCAAGAGTACCGTCACCCAAAATCATAACAGGCACTCTGTATTCATCAGCCTTATTAAATGCGTCAGCTGTCAGGGAAACTATTTCCTGAACTGAATTAGGAGCAAATACTATTAAATGATAGTCTCCATGACCGCCGCCCTTTGTTGCCTGGAAATAGTCTGACTGAGCAGGCTGAATACCGCCAAGTCCGGGGCCTCCTCTTACTATATCAACAATTACACATGGTAAATCTGCGCCTGCTATGTATGAAATACCTTCTGCCTTCAAGCTTATACCGGGGCTTGATGAACTTGTCATAACTCTTGCGCCTGCGCCTGCTGCACCATAAACCATATTTATAGCTGCAACCTCACTCTCAGCCTGTAAAAATACACCACCGATTTTCGGCATCTTCTTTGCCATATATGCAGAAAGCTCTGTCTGCGGGGTTATCGGATATCCGAAGAAATGTCTGCAGCCTGAACGGATAGCAGCTTCACCGATAGCCTCATTTCCTTTCATTAAAACCTTTTCACTCATTTTATTCCTCCATTCCGCCGCCACAATAACGGCACGATTGTTTTTGAGTTATTCCTCAATTAAACATTTTTTTCAACAGTTATAACAACATCAGGACAAACAGTAGCACAAAATGCACAACCAATACATTTTTCTGCATCTGTAACCTCTGCCGGTCTGAAGCCTTTTGCGTTGAGTCTGTCCTTAGCAATCTGAATTATCTGCTTAGGGCAAGCATTAACACATAACTCACAGCCTTTACATCTGTCTTCACGAAATGTTACCTTATTCATACCATTTCTTCCTTTCATAACTTATTTAACCTTCCCATGGCATTTTTATATATATCTGCATAGGAAATTTATTGAATTCCTCTCCAAGCTTTTGCAGAGCCTTTGGCACTCCGCACTGCCTGGTTACAGGAATATTCAGCTTTTTTGAAAGCCCGGAAATCACGTCATAATCAGACATAAGTGTATCCTCATCAGTAAGACTTCCGACATTGGTGTTGTTTGCAATATCGGTAAATTTAAGCCTTGATGCATACTCAATATTCCTTGCCATTTCATATAAATCCTCAACCGTCTGTGTCATTGGTCTCTTTGTGCTTACAACAAGTGTCATGCTGTATTCTTCATCTTTAAAATAAGAATAGTACTGACCAAGCACATATGCACCATCATCATCACCGCCAACATCAAATATAATTGTTCTGTCCTTATCACAAAACACCTTTTTTAACTCGTGCGGAACAGTCGGCATGTCAAGATTTGAATTGGCAAACTCTGACGCAATCAATTCTATGCCGTACTCGTTGAGTATTTTTTCTGCATCTGCAGTACGGAAATATGGATTGACAATATCCATGTCTGCTATAGTAACCTTTTTGCCCTGCTTTGCAAGCTTTATTGCATAGTTTAGGGCAACCTCAGTTTTACCGCTTCCGTAGTGTCCGCAAAAAATATTCAGCCTTGTGTCCATCATATCACTTCCATTTGCTTTATCATTTTATTATATCACGCATCGTCCCTCAAATCAAGACTTTTTTGCACAATTCTCAACATTTTTTTATCACACATTTTCAATTTGCCAGTCTATTGGCTGTTTCCCTATTGATTGGAGAATTTCATTTGCCTTTTTGAAGTGTCCGCAGCCAAAAAATCCCCTGGATGCTGACAGCGGACTTGGGTGCGCTGCTGTTAATATGTAATGATGTGGATTGGTTATAAGTGCAGTTTTTTCCTTTGCATTATTTCCCCAAAGCAAGAATATTACCGGTTGCTCACGCTCATTTAATAGCTCTATTACTCTGCTTGTAAATATTTCCCAACCTTTATTGCGGTGTGAATTTGCCTGTCCGTTTCTGACCGTCAACGATGCATTTAACAGTAATATTCCCTGTCTCGCCCATTTTTCAAGATATCCGTTATTGGGGATATAAGTTCCAAGCTCTCTGTTAAGCTCTTT
>JAFQNU010000078.1 GCA_017420825.1 Clostridia bacterium | reverse complement strand
TCGACCGATGCCTTTACAGGTGAAACAATATCCCTTGTTAAAACCTCTGGCAAATCATGAAACAGTGCACCAAAGAAATTATTTATTGCTCTTTGCTTGCATACTCCCATTTCAAGACCGCACAGATATGACAAGATTGCAACAACAAGCATATGGTCCATAACATATGTCTGCGGAATTCTTACCGCTCTTGACCACCTTTGCTGATACCTCAGCTTACCAATAATCTGTAAAAATTCCTGTAAATCAGGATTTGTGGCAAATTTCTGAAAACCGTCGAACGTATTGCAGGCAAGCAAACCTCTGTTTACTTCCGATTTAACCTGTTCAATTCCATAGGTAGTAGTATTTAGAGGATATATTACCTTGAATTCCCAATCTGTCGCATAATAATGAGCGGCCTTTAAGATCTGCTTTTCCTTTTTCGCATATTCAGGATTTTTATAATATTCGGTCATCTTCTCATAAAAATCACCCTTTAAACATTCAAGAATACCTCTTGACTGATTAAGAACCCACTCATTTATCTGATCACCCTTTTCCCTCATAAGGCTGTGATATATCGGCGGTTTGATATCAGTAAGGATTTCACGATGCAAAAATTCGTAAATACCGCCCTCTATAAGCAAAAGGGGGTCATAATTACCCTCACCCTCGCACTTTGATAAAACATATGCATAAAACATTTTGTGTGCCTGTTTATCAAGCTCTGTAAATCCGCAGGACGGTCTGATATGGTCATTCCACCTTTGTATTGATACAGCTTCATATATTAAAGATATAAGTGATTTTCTAATCATTTGTAAAGCCTCCTGTTATTCGGAATATTCTCTGACTCTGAATTTTACTCCTGTTTCTTCAGCTATTTTTCTGCATTCCTCAATTGCTTCTGTGCCAATAACATCAACAACACTCAATACAACCTCCGGGACATATCTGCTTGCTTTCTTTGCAAAATCAAGCATTTCATAAAACCCGTCCTCACCATAGTCACATTCACATATTTCGTTGTATTTTTCGGCATTTTCAGCGTTTAAGCTGATCGAAATACAATCGATCAGACCATTTAGTTCAGGTGTTATATCACGTCCTGCAATTCTGTTCGCATGACCGTTTGTGTTAAGTCTGATTTTCAATTTTGAATTCTGTTTTATATATTTCGCAACCTCTGTAAGAACTCCTACACGCATTGTAGGCTCTCCATAACCACAGAAAATAATTTCATTGTAGGTTTTATAATTTATGTCCTCAAGTGCGTTTATAACCTCTTGTGTTTCAGGCTCATGTTCAAGCCACAAATCAATGTTATCTACTCCCGATGGTGTGTATCTTATGCAGAATTTGCAGTTATTGGTACACTGATTTGTAAGATTGATATAAAGGCTGTTCTGATACTTGTACACAATATTCATTGCTGACATCTCGTTTCATCTCCTATAATATATTAAAGCATTTTTTGGCATTTTCAAAGGTTATATTCTCCACCTCTTCAACACTGACTTCCTTAATCTGTGCAATCTTCTCTGCTACAAGGTGAATATATAATGAGCTGTTCCGCTTACCTCGAAATGGTTCCGGAGTAAGATACGGACAGTCTGTTTCAATTAAAATTCTGTCAAGCGGTACATACTTCACTGCCTCAACAGGCTTTTGTGCCTTTTTAAATGTAATGCTTCCTCCAAAGGCAATATACATTCCCATATCAAGTACATCTTTCGCCATTTCGGCACTGCCCGAATAACAGTGGAATACACCTCCGCAATCAATAACCTTACCATTCTTTAAAATTTGTAATGTATCTGAATGTGCGTCCCTGTCATGTATTATAACAGGAAGCTTAACCTCACGTGCAAGCTCAAGCTGGCGTGCAAACCATTTTTTTTGTAAGTCTCTCGGAGAATTATCATAATAGTAGTCAAGACCTATTTCACCGATTGCCTTAACCTTTTCATGACACGAATATTTTTTCAGTGTTTCTATGTCACTGTCGGTCATTGAATGAACCTCATGAGGATGCACCCCAACCGACGCATACATAAATGGATATTTTTCACACAACTCTAAATTATACTCAATTTCATCAATTGACGAGCAAGCATTCATAATCCCGGTAACATTGTTATCAACCATTTGTGATAAAAGCTCATCAACGTCATCTGAAAATCTATCATCATTATAATGTGCATGAGAATCAAAAAGCATATTAATTACGTCCTTTCATCAGTATATACCTATCAACTGTAAAATCTCTCTCACAATATCTCCATTAATAAGTCTTTGTAAGAATAAAATCAGATTAACAGCAACAAAAAGAATAAAACAGATTAGTGCCGCCAGAGAAAAACCTGTCCTGCAATCTTTTATTCCCGTTGCCGAATATTTAAAATACCTGTCTGACTTTTTAAACATATAGAATGCAAGAAACGGGAATATAACAGCACATATAATACCAAGTGCCGGTAAAAATACAATTAAACCTGTATCTGCAGGTATAAGCTGACACAGTGCAAAAAAATTATTGACCGAATGCAAAATCATCGTTAATAACACTGAGCCTGTACATATCCTCAATATACCAAACAGCATACCAAGAAAAAATATCGGTATCACACTTCTTGCCTCAAGATGTAAGAGTGCAAATGCGGCTGAGCTGTAAATAATTGCTGACAAGCTTCCGTACCTTTCAAATAGCTTAATAAGCACACTTCTGCATAATAGCTCCTCAAAAACAGGAGCGGCAATACAAACTGCTGAAAATGCAAGTATAAATGTTTTTATATCAGTAGGAACAAGCATTTGAGATGTTGCCGTATCCGCTCCAAACAAAATTATAAAAAGCACCTGAACAGGCAATGTTACAAATATTATAAAAAATTGTGCTCCAAAGGTTAATATAACAGACGGAAGAACCAGCTTTGGTGAAAATGAGGAAATTCCGAGAGAAGCTTTCAGGCTTCCGCCATTTTTCAAAATATACATAGTGCCTATT
>JAFQNU010000007.1 GCA_017420825.1 Clostridia bacterium | reverse complement strand
GAAGAACTGACTCACCGTTAAACTCAAGATATAAATTGTCATCTTTCTTAACAAGCATAGCATCGATAAAGTTCATCTGAGGGCTTCCGATAAATCCTGCAACAAACATATTGCAAGGCTTTGTGTAAAGAACTGAAGGAGAATCGACCTGTTGAATAATACCATCCTTCATAACAACAATTCTTGTACCCATTGTCATAGCTTCAGTCTGGTCATGTGTAACGTAGATAAATGTTGTTTCCAATCTCTTATGAAGCTTGTTGATTTCTGTTCTCATTGCAACTCTGAGCTTTGCATCAAGGTTTGACAAAGGCTCATCCATGAGGAATACCTTAGGATTACGAACGATAGCACGACCCAAAGCAACACGCTGTCTCTGACCGCCTGACAAAGCCTTTGGCTTTCTGTCTAACAAATGTTCAATGTCAAGTATCTTAGCAGCCTCGGTAACACGCTTTTTAATTTCATCCTTCGGAGTTTTTCTGAGCTTCAAGCCAAATGCCATGTTCTCAAAAACTGTCATGTGAGGATACAACGCATAGTTCTGGAAAACCATCGCAATGTCTCTGTCCTTCGGAGCAACGTCATTAACGAGCTTTCCGCCGATGTAAAGCTCACCTTCGCTGATTTCTTCAAGACCTGCGATCATTCTTAATGTTGTTGACTTACCGCAACCTGAAGGTCCTACCAAAATTATAAATTCTTTGTCTTCAATGTCGAGTGTAAAGTCGCTTACAGCAGTAACATTACCGGCATATCTTTTGTAAATTCCTTTTAATTGTAAATCTGCCATTATATATTTCTCCTCTCTGTTATAGGCATTGTTATAATACGATATAATAATAACATATTTCAGATAAAATTTAAAGACTCATTATTAACAAATTTAAAAATATTTTATTAGTCATATCTACTAAACAAGAAAAAAAGTAAACAAAATAGTTATTAAAACATAATATTTATTGTACAAAAAGGACACACCCGAAAAGGACACACCCGAAAAGGGGTGTGTCCGAAAGGAGTTATTCTGTCTTTGCATCTGCTATAATTTTATCGGCAATATTTTGCGGAGCAGTTTCATATCTGTCAAATTCAAAGGAGAAGGTTCCTCTGCCCTGGCTCATAGACCTTAAATCAGTTGCATATTTGTGCATTTCAGACATAGGTACGGTGGCTTCAACAAGATTTAAGCCCGGACGGTCGCTTTCGCCCATTCCCATTATCTGACCTCTTCTTTTATTTATATCTCCGATGATATCACCCATTATGCTTTCAGGTATATAAACCTTTAATATTCCGATCGGCTCAAGGATGACGGGCTTTGCCTGCTTTAAGCCTTCCTTATATGCGATTGATGCGGCGGTTTTAAATGCCATTTCAGATGAGTCAACGGGGTGATATGAGCCATCGAGCAGTGTTGCTTTTAGGTTAACTACCGGGTATCCTGCCAGAACACCATGCTCACATGAATCTCTTAAGCCCTTTTCAACTGCAGGGAAGTAGTTTTTAGGAACACTTCCGCCAAAGACATTTTCTTCAAATATCATATCTTCTGTAAGTCCGGGTTCAAACTGAATTTTAACATGACCATATTGTCCATGTCCGCCCGACTGCTTTTTGTGCTTTCCTTCAACTGTTGCAGTTCCTAAAATTGTTTCTCTGTAAGGAACAATCGGTTCTTCAAGCTTAACATTAACTCCGAATTTACTCTTTAACTTATTAATAAGTACATCAATGTGCTGTTCACCCTGTCCATTGATAAGTGTTTGTTTTGTTTCTGAATTATTTGTGATTGTAAAGGTTGGGTCTTCGTCCGTCAGCTTTGTAAGTCCGCTTACAATCTTTTCTTCATCACCCTTGGCAACGGGATACACAGCCATTGACAGAACAGGTACGGGGAAATCAATACCGCTTAAGATAATATTTTTGTTCTCTGCACAAAGCGTATCACCTGTCTTTGTTTTATCAAGCTTTGTAACTACGCCGATATCTCCTGCAACAACTTCTTTTGTCTCAGTCTGTTTTTTACCGAGCAGTGTATATATTTTACCGATTTTTTCATATGTATCCTTGTTTGGATTGTATAATGTAGTATCAGGTTTAACACTTCCAGAATAAACTCTGAATAGTGACATTTTTCCTACATATGGGTCAGCAATTGTTTTGAATATAATTGCTGATGTTGTGTCCTGCGCATCCTGAACAACCTCAACAGGTTCACCTGTCTTTGAATCGTGTGCGATTTCGGATATTTCGTTCGGGTTTGGAAGATACTTTCCGATACCGTCAAGCAAGCTCATTACGCCTACGTTTTCCTGACCTGTTCCGCAATATACAGGATAAATGCTTCCTTCCTTAACACCCTTTCTGATAGCCTGTTTTATTTCGTCAAAGGTAAATTCTTCACCGTTAAAATATTTATTCATCAGAGCGTCGTCAGTTTCTGCAACAGCTTCCATAATCATATCTCTCAGAGGTGCAACTGTTTCCTCCATGCCCTCAGGAACAGGAATGTCAATTCTCTCAATTCCCTCATAGCGTCTTGCTGTCATGTCAACTACGTCAACATAACCCTTGAATTGGTCGCCCTCCTTTATAGGAATAACAAACGGTGTGACCGATTTTCCGAATTTCTCTTTCATTTGCTCAAGAGTTGTCATGTAATTTGCACGATTATCATCCATTTTATTAACGAAGAACATAATAGGAACACCCTTTGTACGTGCATATTTAAACACCTGCTCGGTTCCAACCGAAACTCCGCTCCTGCCGCTCAAAACAATGAGTGCAGAATCTGCGGCTCTCAAGCCTTCCTTAACCTCGCCTGCAAAATCGAAATATCCCGGTGTATCAATTATATTATATTTCATATCCTTCCAGTCAATTGGTATCATTGATGTCTGGATTGAAACCTGTCTCTTGATTTCTTCCAAATCAAAGTCGGACACAGTATTTCCTTCGGCAACCTTACCCATTCGGTCGATTGTTCCGCTGTTAATAAGCATTGCTTCTGCAAGAGTCGTCTTTCCGCACTTGCCATGTCCCATCATTACTACATTTCTTATGCTGTCCATTTTTAAATTTGCCACTGTCTTTTCCTCCTTCTTATATATCCTGTTATATATTATTAAAAGTAAACAAGATATATTTTATATATACCATAATTTTATAACTTTTAAACAAAAATTTCAACGGCAGAATGTTTAAAGTTTAAAAGATTTTTTTGTGCAATGTGCATATTAAAATGAAATTATGACAAATCTAAGAGGTAAAAATGTCTAAAAATAATGTGTTTTATGTATCTATTTCAATCTTTTCTACATATTTTTCAAGCTCTTCATGGCTCATAAGTCGATTTAATGCCAATAAAAGCATATTAGCTGATATTTTTGACGGAAAACCAAGCTCATTGCAAAGAATATGTCTTTTTTCACTGCTGTTTTTTCCGCCTGCAAGACCAAACATAAACAAATCCGCTTTTGTAATTTCTCTGCCGAAAACAGGCTCTGATGTTTTTTCGTTTATTGTACAGCCTGCATTTTCAAGCGCCTTTATAATTAACTGCTCATTTATTCCCTCAACACCCAAAAGCCCTTCCTTTGATGGTGCTGTTTTTCGTTTTTCTTTTCCTCGTAAATCGGGAACATATGCGTGCTTAACGTATTCGGGGGGGATTGATTGCTTGATAAAGCTTCTTATTTTAAAGCCTGCACTGTCCGAGTCGGTGAGAATTACAATTCCGCATTTTTCAGCAAGTGTTTTTATTGTTTGCAGCTTCTTTTTGTCATTAAATATTGTAAATCCGTTTGTTTTTATGATTACCGCATCAAGAAATCCCGATAATTTAATCTGGTCGTATGTTCCCTCAACAATTATTGCTTCCTTTATTTTATACATAATCTTCTGCCTTTCCGATTTGCCTGATAAGTAAATCTTCTCTGGGGGATTTTCCCATTTGTTTTACATACTGCTTATAAAAAACCGAATAGTCGCTAAAGCCTGCCTCTATACTTGCATCAAGCAGAGTCAAGCCTTTTTCATACATCTCACGTACCAATAAAATTCGTTTGTATGCAATATATTGGTTTATTGTCATGCCTGTATGCTGCTTAAATATATGGCACATATGATATTTACTGTGGAAAAAGTGCTCTGATATTTTTTCAAGAGTGAGATTTTCACGAATATTGTCATTTATGTAGAGAAGGATATTCTTTATTTTTTCGTTGTGGTAATTTTGTTTATATTTGTTTGTCCTTATGCTCGCCATGTTATATAACAGCTCAATCAGCTTACTTCGCAAAACTATACCTTTATGCGGATTATCACACTCGCAGTAATTTTTTATATCCGCAAAAATTTTATCTATATTGTGTTTTTTTAATTCCTCATATGTAAATATATTACCCACACCAAGAGGTCTGTCGGTGAAAACTCCTTTAAACTCCTCGCAATCGTTTTTTATAAAAAATGATTTATCAATGTTTATTACAATTCTCTCATATGCCTGAGTTTCGTCCTTTATTCTCATTCTGTGCATTTCGTTGCTTTGAGAAAGTGCAACAGTGTAAGGCTCCATTGGATATACGCTTCCTTCAACGCAAAATTCGGCACTTCCTCTTATAAAATAAAGAATTTCAAAGGTGTCAAGATGATTATGAAGTCTGAAAAATGACCTCTCTATAAAATCGTCATAAGTATATAAAACATCAAATTCATTTTCTAACTGATAACATAATTTCTTTTTACTCATGGATTTTGACCTCATTTACTTAAATTATATATATTGTATCATATAATAGCAAGATGTGCAATGTTTTTAGCAATATTACTTTAGATATTTTTCTTAAATTGTGATAGAATGGAGAAAAAAGATAAATAGAGGTGTTTTTATGGCAGAACAATTTATAATTTCAGGGTTTTCAGATGAAATAGATGAGTCAATAGATATTCAATTTAAGCATTTAAATAGTCTGGGAATAGAATATTTTGAGCCAAGGGGAGTTGATG
Source organism: Clostridia bacterium (assembly GCA_017420825.1). Lineage (GTDB taxonomy): Bacteria > Bacillota > Clostridia > UBA1381 > UBA1381 > RGIG1988. Next base: position 6,232 of record JAFQNU010000007.1, on the reverse strand, counting down.
GTAAAAATATATCTGAGCTTTCCCAACAAGAGGTAGAAAAACTTGCAGGTAAAATGAATGAATATGGCATAAAGGTGTCATCAATAGGTTCACCTGTCGGAAAAATTTTGATAACAGATGATTTTTGTGAGCATTTTGAGTTATTTAAAAAGGTTGTTGCGACTGCAAAGGCTATTGACAGCAAATATATCAGAATTTTCAGCTTTTATATTCCTGACGGCAAATATGACGAATACCGCAGTGAGGTTATCAGCCGTCTGAAAAAGATGGTTGAATATGCCGAGAATGAGGGAGTAGTTCTTCTGCACGAAAATGAAAAGGGAATATACGGAGATGTTGCATCAAGATGTCTGGATATTTTTAATGAAATAAAATCCCCCTGTTTTGCAGGAGTATTTGACCCTGCAAACTTTGTGCAATGCGGACAAAAGGTTTATCCTGATGCTTTTGATATGTTAAAGCCATACATCAAATATATGCATATCAAGGACGCACTTGAAAATCATGAGGTTGTTCCTGCAGGTTACGGAATAGGTAATGTTGAAGAAATTATAAAGAGCTTAAAGACGGACGGTTGGAGCGGATTTTTAAGTCTTGAACCTCATTTGGGCAGCTTTTCAGGACTTGATAACCTTGAAATGGGAGATGATATGAAAGGACTTGAAAAGAGTTCAGCTGAAAAATTTACATTGGCATATAATGCTTTAAAAGAGATATTAAATAAACTAAGAAAGGATTGATTTGTATGGTTAGAGTAGGTATAATTGGTATTGGAAACATGGGTACTTCTCATGCAAGAAATATTTTTGATAAAAAGGTGCCCGGAATGCAGTTAACAGCGGTTTGCGACATTTCGGAAGCACGCCGTAAGTTTGCAAGTGAAGCGTTTGAAGGGATTGAGGTATTTGATAATGCTGAGGCTATGCTTGATTCAGGACTTATTGACGCAGTTATTGTTGCTGTTCCGCATTATGACCACCCGACCTATGCTATTGAGGCATTTAAAAGAAACATTCACGTTATGATTGAAAAGCCTGCAGGTGTGTACACGAAGCAGGTAAAAGAAATGAATGAGGCAGCAAAAAACAGTGATGTTGTATATGGAATAATGTACAACCAAAGAACAAATCCCGTATATCAGAAGCTAAGAGATATGATTAACAGGGGCGAGCTTGGTCATATAAAGAGAATTACATGGATTATAACCGACTGGTATCGTCCGCAAGCGTACCATGACAGCTCAACATGGCGTTCTACATGGAAAACAGAGGGCGGCGGTGCATTAATTAACCAAAATCCCCATCAGCTTGATTTGTGGCAGTGGCTATTTGGAATGCCTGACAGAATTTATGCAAAAGCATCATTCGGAAAATACTATAACATTGAGGTTGAAGACGATGTTATGGCGTTTTTGGAATATGACAACGGAACAACAGGTGAATATATCACATCAACAGGCGAAGCACCGGGAACAAATCGTCTTGAGGTTGCCTGTGATATGGGTAAGATAGTGATTGAAGATAATTCGATTATTTTCCACAGAAATGTAATATCCGAAAGAGAACACAATAAAATCAATAAAGAAATCTTCAAAAAGCCGGAATGTTGGAAGTGCGAAATCCCTGCAGATTTTTCGGGCGGTGAACAGCATGTAGGAATTTTAAAGAATTTTACAAATGCAATAGAAAAGGGTACAGAGCTGTTGGCAAGAGGTGAAGAGGGAATAAACGGTCTCACCATATCAAATGCAATACATCTTAGTGCATGGACAGGAAAAACCGTTGATGTTAAAAACTTTAATGACGAAGAATTTTACAGCTTGTTACAGGATAAAATCAAGAATTCAACTGTTGTTAAGGAAGAAAGACAGGTAGTGGCAGATACGAGCGGAACATATTAAAGAGGTATGAGTATGAAAAACGCATGTGTTGTAGGGTATGGCTCAATAGGTCCGATACACGCAGAGAGTTTGAAAAATGCGGCAAGAGCAACACTGTATGCTGTTTGCGATATAGATAAGGACAGAGCAGAGCTTTGCAAAAAAGAATATGATGCTGTTGTGTACACAGATTTTGATGAAATGTTAACGGATAAAAGCATTGACAGCGTGCATATATGTACACCGCATTATCTTCATAAGGATATGGCAGTTAAGGCAATGAAAGCAGATAAGCATGTAGTTCTTGAAAAGCCTGCCGCCATGAATAAAGATGAACTTGATGAGCTTATTAAGGTACAGCATGAAACGGGAATGTGTGTATGTCTTATGCTTCAAAACAGAACAAATCCCTGTATTAAGGCAATGAAATCAGCATTGAATAATAATGAATACGGCAAGCTTATAGCTATGGAGGGTTCTCTGCTGTGGCACAGAGATGAAAGCTATTATAACAGTGCTGCATGGAGAGGAACAAAAAAATATGAGGGCGGCGGATTACTTATAAATCAGGCAATCCATATGATTGATATGTTTGATTATCTCGGCGGTGGAATAGAAAGCGTTTGTGCAAGTGTTTCAACAAAAAAGCTTGGAAATGTGATTGAAGTTGAGGACACAGCTGATGCGCTGTTCACGATGAAAGACGGTGTGGAAGCCTGTTTTTATGCGACAAATGCACATACAACAAGCAAGCCGTTCAGGTTAGAGCTGGAATTTGAAAATGTTTTGCTTCGGTATGCGGATAGTCGTCTTTATAAAATTGATGACAATATTGAAATTCTTGCTACCGACACACAACCTCAGACAGGTAAATCATATTGGGGAAAGGGTCATAGTGCGGTTATAAATCAGTTTTATGAAAATTACCCCAGAAACAATGATTATATAAAGCTTTCCGACGGAATTAATACAATGAAAGCACTTTTTGCAATGTATGAGGCCAACAACAAAAAAATTCTGATTTAAGGAAGAGATAAGTTTATAACGGGCTGATACAATGTCGTATCAGCCCGTTACTTTTAAAGCTCTTTATACAAATTTTTTACTGCAGGATATATTTTTGAGTATTTTTCATATCGCTCATTATAAAGCTTTACAAGTTCATTGTCAGGTGTGATTGTTTCCTTACATGAGAAATGCTCCCCGGCATATTTTTCTACACTTTGTGCCTCGCCTGTGGCTGTCATTGCAAGAATTGCCGCACCCAAACCCGGACCTTCCTCAACAGTCGGGACATCAAGCTCAATATCAAGAACATTGGCAAGAATTTTAAGCCATAATTTTGATTTTGCTCCGCCACCGCAAACTGTACTTCTGCTGATATTTATTCCTATACTTTTAGCTATTTCAACATTATCTCTTACTGCAAAGCATACTCCCTCCAAAACGGCTAAAAGCATATCTGTTTTTGTTGTGTTAGGTCTTAAACCTATAAACATACCCGTTGCGTTTGTGTCATTTATAGGGCTTCTTTCGCCCATTAAATAAGGCAGAAAGAATACATTGTTTTTTCCAAGCATATCATCACTGATTTCTTTTTGCTCCTGTGCGTAATCATTGGTGTTCAGAACTTCATCACAAAACCACTTGTTACATGATGCCGCAGAAAGCATACAAGCCATTAAATGATAACCTCCGTCAGAGTGACAGAAGGAGTGGAGTGCATTATTACTATCAACTCCGAATTTGTCGGACGAAATAAAAATAGTTCCTGATGTGCCAAGAGAAATATTACATTTTCCGTCACCAACTGTTGCAGTACCTATTGCCGCCGCTGCATTATCGCCTGCACCTGCTGCTACTGCAAGGTTTTCGCTAAGCCCAAGTAAATTTGCTATACAGGGAAGAATAGTACTTGTTTTTTCAAAGCTTTCAAAAAGCTTTGGCATTTTGCTCTCATCGATATCACAGATTTCAAGCATTTGCTTTGACCAGCATTTGTTTTTAACATCTAATAATAACATTCCCGAAGCATCTGAGTAATCGGTTGAATGAACACCTGTCAGACGGTAAGCTATGTAATCCTTCGGAAGCATTATTTTGGATATTTTATTAAAGTTTTCAGGCTCATTGTTTTTAAGCCACAGAATTTTAGGCGCTGTAAAGCCTGCAAAGGCAATATTTGCAGTACAATCGGATAATTTCTGCTTTCCTATAACGTCATTTAAGTAGTCGGTTTCCTTGTTGGTTCTTCCGTCATTCCAGAGTATTGCGGGACGGATTACATTATCGTTATCGTCAAGTATCACAAGTCCGTGCATCTGACCTGCTACCGATAAGCCCTTTATATCATCAGGGTTAATGTTGCTTGTAAGTTCTTTTATTCCTGTGCAAAATGCACTCCACCAGTCCTCAGGATTTTGCTCACTCCAACCCGGAGCGGGGTAGTGTACCTCGTAAGAGTTTGTGACAGAATTAATTACGTTTGCGTTAGAGTCAGTCAAGATAAGTTTGAGTGCTGATGTTCCCAAATCTGCACCAATAAAGTAATTCATAATTCAATCTCTCCTTTTTAGTTTATAAGGGGTATTGCGTGTGCAACACCCCTTTATATTATTTTTTGCCGTCTTTCCAGTTTACAAAGCCGTAGCTTGAAAGTATTTGAAGGTATTTCGCAAGACGTTCGTAAACAGGTTCACATTTTTCGCCAAAATGCTCCAATACCATTTCACCAAGCTCAATAATATCTGCTTTGCCGTCCATTATTGTCCACACAAAGCTTCCTAATTCATCAAGATGAATATAGCTGATTTTTGGCTTTTTTAAAAGCTTTTGTGCTATTTTATTTGCAAATCCCTTGTTTTCAATACTAAGGGTTACAATATTTTCATCGTCAATTTCCCACATAAGTCCCTCAGGACGCATAGGAATTCTTTCAAGATAATTTTTTGACATTATATCAATCCTTATTTACGTTTTTTCCAAATTGTAAATTTTAGCACAGATAATATAATTATTCCGAGCATTACAATGCTTAATATGCTTGAAACAGGAGCTGATAAGTTCAGTTTCCCGGAAATATCTATAGCCTTATCAATTCCAAATACTGCGAACACTGCAAGGATGATACCTGCAAGACCTTCGCCTGCAATCATACCTGAGCAGTATAAAATACCGTCACTGATGATAGCATCTTTCTTTTCCTTGTCCTTTTTCATCTTGTCAAATGCAAGACGGATAAGACCGCCAATCATAATACATGCATTTAAGTGAACAGGGAGATATACACCGATTGCGAACGGAAGTACAGGAATACCAACAATTTCAATCAATACTGCAATAAATACACCGATAAATACCAAATTCCATGGAAGTTCAGCATTCATAACACCCTCAATAATCATTTTCATGAGTGTTGCCTGAGGTGCCGCAAGCTCCTCTGTACCAAAGCCCCATGCAGAGTCAAGAAGGTAAAGTGTTCCGCCGATTGCAAAAGCAGAGGCAACCACACCGATTATTTCGCCGATTTGCTGTTTTTTAGGTGTAGCACCAAGCAGAAAACCTGTCTTTAAGTCTTGTGAGGTATCACCTGAAATTGCCGCAACAATACATATAATTGAACCAATTGCGATTGCCGCACACATTCCTGCGACTCCTGACTGACCGGTAAGCTTTAATATAAGTGTTGCGATAAGAAGTGTTGCGATTGCCATGCCCGAAACAGGGTTGTTACTGCTTCCTACAAGGCCTACCATTCTTGATGATACTGTTGCAAAGAAAAATCCGAATACTACCACAACAACTGCGCCTATAAAGGTTACCGGAATAGCAGGTATAAGCCATACTAAAAGTGTAAGAATAACAATTGCCGAAAGAACTACTTTAATATTAATATCCTTTGATGTTCTGTCATTTGATGAATTTGTGGAAATACCAAGGTTTTTAATTGCATCTCTGAAGGTGCGTATAATAAGCGGTAAAGATTTTATAAGACTTATGATACCACCTGCAGCAAGAGCACCTGCACCGATATATCTGATATATGAACCCCATATTGCGCTTGCACCGCCCGAAGCATATAACTCTCCGATTGTTGCGTCAAGATTTGGATACATAATTATATTCTGACCGAACAATACTATTAAAGGAATGAGCACCATCCAGCTCAACACACCGCCAGCAAACATATATGAAGAAATTCTTGGCCCACAGATATAACCAACACTCATTACAGCCGGATAAATCTGTGTACCTATCTCGCCGCTGTAACCTTTGATTTTAAAAGAAACTTCTCCTGCTACTGCTCTCAATCCGTCAATTATAAATTTAAAGAGAGCTGCAAAACCCATACCG
>JAFQNU010000077.1 GCA_017420825.1 Clostridia bacterium | reverse complement strand
CTTATATCGTTAAATACATTTGTGTATGTTGCAGGATTTGAACGTGGCGTTCTTCCTATCGGGGATTGGTTTATATCAATAATTTTATCAAGCTGTTCCTTTCCCTCAATACACTTGTGTGCTCCTGCGTGAATTTTAGCTCTGTTTAAATTTCTTGCAAGCTGTTTATATAATATTTCATTTATTAACGAGCTTTTTCCTGAGCCTGATACACCTGTTACACATGTAAATACTCCAAGCGGAAATTTTACATCAATATTTTTTAAGTTATTTTCAGCCGCACCCTTAACTGTCAGCCAGCCTGTCGGGTCACGTCTTTCATTCGGAACAGGAATAAATTTCTTTCCGCTTAAATACTGTCCTGTTATACTTGTCTTGCATTTCATAAGCTCCTGTGCTGTTCCTTCGCCGACCACCTCACCGCCATGCACTCCTGCTCTGGGACCGATATCTATAATGTGGTCTGCCGCATACATTGTGTCCTCATCATGCTCTACAACAATAACGGTATTTCCCAAATCTCTTAAGTTTTTTAGTGTTCCTATAAGCTTTGAATTGTCTCTCTGATGCAGTCCGATACTTGGCTCGTCAAGAATATACAGCACCCCTGTAAGCCCTGAACCTATCTGTGTTGCAAGACGTATTCTCTGTGCCTCACCACCCGACAGTGTACCTGCTGAACGTGAAAGTGTAAGATAGTCAAGACCTACATCCAGTAAAAACTGAAGTCGTGCTTTTATTTCCTTAACCACCTGATTTGCAATCATAAGTTCCCTGTCTGAAAGCTGTAAGTTCTCCATAAACTCCATTTCTTCCCTGATAGACATACAGGCAAACTCATAAATATTTTTTCCGTTAACTGTTACTGCAAGTACCTCGTCATTTAGTCTTGCTCCGTTACATTTATAGCATTTTATCGTATTCACATATTTTTCAATATCAAATTTAGCATAGTCTGATGCAGTTGAATGGTATCTTCGCTCTAAGTTTATAACAACTCCCTCAAATTCTGACAAATATGTTCCGTTTCCATAGTTTCTTGTGTAATTGAATTTAATCTTTTCACCGTTTGAGCCAAACAGGACAACCTTTTTCACCTCTTCAGGCAAATCCTTAAAAGGAGTATTTATATCAACACCGTAATGCCTCGCAATACCCTGATAGTACATATGCGCCATACTGTCCTCAACCTCAGGAGCAGCCCAGCCTGTGCAGTAAATTGCACCCTCAATTAGTGATAAATTCTCGTCGTATATAATTAATGCAGGGTCAACCTTTGAAAGCTCTCCCAGTCCGTCACACTCACTGCACGCACCATACGGATTATTAAATGAGAAAAGTCTTGGAGAAAGCTCCTGCAAGCTTATCATACAATCGGGACAGGCATAGTTTTTAGAAAAAGTCTCACAACCTCCTCCTATTTTTTCAATCATGACAATATCGCCTGTTTGTTCAAGCGCAGTTTCTATTGAATCGGAAAGTCTCTGGCGAGACATATCCTCCCTTACAATAAGTCTGTCTATAACTATCTCAATGTCATGCTTTTTGGTTTTCTCAAGATTTATTTCCTCAGACAAATCATACATCTCACCGTCTGCTTTAACACGAACATACCCATTCTTTTTAGCTCTTTCAAAAACCTTTTTATGCTCACCCTTTTTACCCCTTATAACAGGGGCAAGCACCTGGATTTTTGTACCCTCATCATATCTTAAAACTGTGTCAACAATCTGGTCTACTGTCTGCTTTGACACCTCTTTTCCGCACTTAGGACAATGCGGAATACCAATTCTTGCATATAAGAGTCGTAAATAGTCATATATTTCTGTAACGGTTCCAACCGTCGAACGTGGATTTTTTGATGTAGTTTTCTGGTCAATACTTATTGCAGGTGACAACCCCTCCAACAAATCCACATCAGGCTTTTCCATCTGACCTAAGAATTGTCTTGCATATGAGGAAAGAGACTCCACATACCGTCTTTGCCCCTCTGCATATATCGTATCAAAGGCAAGAGAGGATTTTCCCGAGCCTGATAAGCCTGTTAAAACAACAAGCTTATCCCTTGGTATATCTACCGATATATTTTTCAGGTTATGAACTCTTGCACCTCTGATTTTTATTTTTTTATACATTTAATCACTTTCCTTTAATTTTAGTTTGAGCTCTGTTATTCTGTCACGGAGCATTGCCGCAGTTTCAAATTCAAGATTTTCTGCCGCCGCAAGCATCTGGTCTGTAAGATTTTTAATCATTACTATAAGCTCATCTGTTGTTGCCGTTTCTATAATATCTTCTTCGGCATACTCCAGCGTCTCTATTGCTTTTCGTATATCTTTTCTGACAGTTTTCGGTATAATTCCATGCTTTTCGTTAAACTCCTGCTGAAGCTTTCTTCTTCTTGCTGTTTCGTCCATTGCACGTTGCATTGAGCCGGTTATTGTATTTGCATACATTATAACCTCACCTTGTGAATTTCGTGCCGCTCTGCCTATCGTCTGAATTAAAGATGATTCACTTCTCAAAAAGCCTTCCTTATCAGCGTCAAGGATTGCAACAAGAGACACCTCAGGCAAATCAAGTCCCTCTCTTAAAAGGTTTATTCCAACTAAAACATCAAAAACACCAAGTCTTAAGTCTCTTATAATCTCTGTTCGCTCAATAGTCTTTATTTCCGAGTGCATATATTTAACCTTTATTCCGACACCTGTTAAATAGTCGCACAAATCCTCTGCCATTTTCTTTGTAAGAGTTGTTACAAGCACTCTTGATTTGTTTTCAACTCTCTTATTTATTTCACCAATTAAATCATCTATCTGATTTTCAACAGGCTTTACTGTAATTTTAGGGTCTAATAATCCTGTCGGACGTATTACCTGTTCAACAATCTGCTCTGAGTGCTGTTTTTCATAATCAGCAGGAGTTGCACTCGTAAAAATTACCTGATTTAATTTACCCTCAAATTCGTCAAACTGCAAAGGTCTGTTATCATATGCACAGGGCAAACGAAAACCATATCCAACAAGAGAATCCTTTCTTGCTCTGTCTCCGTTATACATACCCCTGACCTGTGAGGTTGTAACGTGTGACTCATCTATTATCATAAGATAGTCATCAGGAAAATAATCAAGCAGAGTGTATGGTGCTGAACCCGGTGCTCTTCCGCTTATTATTCTTGAATAATTTTCTATGCCCTGACAAAATCCTATTTCTCTTAACATTTCAATGTCATATCTTGTTCTTTGCTCAATTCTTTGCGCCTCGATGAGCATATCATTATCCTTGAAAAACTTTATTCTCTCCTCTAACTCCTTTTCAATCTGCAAAATTGCCATCTGCATTTTAACACCTGTTGTAACATAATGGCTTGCAGGTGTTATAACCGCATGATTTCTGTATCCTATAACCTTACCTGTTACAACATTTACCTCGGCAATCTTTTCTATCTCGTCACCAAAGAATTCTACTCTGATTGCATTTTCACCATTATTTGACGGAAATATTTCAACAGTATCTCCACGCACTCTGAACTTGTTTCTTATAAAATTAACGTCATTTCTTTCATATTGAATATCTACAAGCCTTCTTAAAAGCTCGTCTCTGTCCTTCTCCATACCAACACGCAGGGATATCATCAAATCCTGATAGTCCTCAGGATCACCAAGACCATAAATGCAGGACACACTCGACACTATCAAAACGTCCTTTCGCTCAAAGAGAGCGAAGGTTGCAGAGTGTCGGAGCTTATCTATTTCTTCATTAACCGATGAGTCCTTCTCAATATAGGTATCAGTCTGGGCAATATATGCCTCAGGCTGATAATAATCATAGTAGGACACAAAAAATTCAACCGCATTTTCAGGAAAAAATTCCTTGAACTCCGAGAAAAGCTGTGCGGCAAGAGTTTTATTGTGAGCAAGCACAATTGTAGGCTTGTTCACATTTGCAATAACATTCGCCATTGTAAAGGTTTTTCCCGAACCTGTCACACCAAGCAAAGTTTGAAATTTTGCTCCGTTTAATATTCCCTGTGTCAGTTTTTCTATTGCCTCAGGCTGATCGCCCTGTGGCTTGTATTCAGAAACAAGCTTAAAGTCCAATTTATTTCCTCCAATTTTAATAGATGTTATACAACATTGTTACTGCCTCGGCACGTGTTACGCCATTATTCGGTCGCAGTGTGTTATCCTCATAGCCTGAAATAAGTCCTGCAGTTGTAAGTATCCCAAAAGGTCTTTTTGCCCATGCTGCAACCTCATTACTGTCAGCAAATTTAAGTGATTTTGCCATCATATTCTCATCAAGTACTCTTGATATTATTGTTGCCGCCTCTGCCCTTGTAATTCTTGCATTCGGGTCAAAATACAACAACCCCTCATTATCCTTACCATTAATTATACCAACTGAATATGCCGCTCTTACGCTGTTTTTTGCCCATTGGGGGATTTTATCCGCATCAGCAAACACATCAAGGCTCTCATCACTGTAATCCTCTGAATTGACCTTCATATAATTGCACATCATACTTGCAAATTCTGCTCTTGTTACACCGTCATCAGGGCGGTAAACCCATTCATTGTCCCACTCGGAACCATTTACAACACCCATTTTATTCATATATGCTATAATATCTCTTGCCCAGTGAGTTTGGGTGTCGGCAAATATATTATCACACGCTGTACCTGTAACCTTATACGAATTTACAGACGAATATCCGTTGTCAGCGCTTACATTTACAAATATTTTATGATATCCCGATACAAAATTCTCATCGAGCGGATATGTTATTTTTATATGCTTTTCATCAATAGCTTCGCTCTTATATTTGTATGAATCAGGTATCTCACCGTCAATTTTAAAATATGAGTCTGTACTTATTGCACCGTTGTTTGAGCACATATCAATTGTAAGTGTATTGTTTTCAATTTTAATTTCGCTGTAAGGGTAATTGGCCCCCGAATTTCCCTTTACCAATATTGCTTTCTTAACCGAACCTGCTTTTACTTCAAGTGTTACATCCTCAACAAAATGCTGTGAAATACTCAAATTGCCAAGGCTGTCTGTTTTTGCATCTGCCGTATCGGACAAAGTCCAGCGAAAAGCCTCATCAGAAGCCAGAAGTTCTCTTCCGTCATAGTATGCTTTAGCCGTAAGTGCATAGCTCTCCCCAGGCTTTACGTCAAGCTTATCAATCTCTTTTCCTGATTTTTCATCAAAAATCTTTATATCATCAGGAGAAATAACTGACCTTAGCTTAGCCGATGCACTTACTCCGTCTGCTGTTGCCTCAACAATCACTTTCCCCTCACCAAGAACGGTAAGCTCACCGCTTTGGCTAACCTTTGCAAACTCATTTGATGTATAGCTAACCTCGTTTACAGATACAGGATAATAATTTTCATCCACTCCCTTTACCGAAAGCTGTATTCTGCTTCCCGACAAAACATTACCTGAATACGGGTATATATATGCCCTTTTCAATGTTGATGTTTTAGTTGCCACATTTTTTAAAAATATAAAATTGCTTACCTTTCTTAACTCACCCTCTGATGGAATATTTATAATCGCATTTTCTTCACAACCAGGATATACTCCCGATATAACAGTTGAGCCACCTCCGTCAAGGTTTATAGCATCAACACAACCAAGCTCCTTTAATCTGTTTGCAAGAGTTTCCTTTTTAACTCCATAGCTATAGCCTGTCTGTCTGCCGTCAATGACATAAAATATTACCTTACCGTCCTCCTTTATGCCAACTGCTGTTCTCGGTGCCGCTCCTGCCTCAAGACCTTGTTTAACAACTCCGTTTGTAAGAAGCCTTTCACCTTCGCTTGCAACCGCATTTTTAATATTGTTCCATTTTTCGTTGTTGGCAGTTGCTTTAATAGTTATCTCCATACCCTTCTGCATAGAATTAATCAAATCAATGGCAGTCTGCTTTCCCTTTGAGTTTATAGCAATCAATAATTTACCGTCCTCAATTTTAGCAGGCTCTGCACTTTTGAAGATATCCAAAACAGTGCATGTTACCTCTTTGCCTATCTTTATACCATCACTGACATTATCAAGTACAACGTTTATTGTCTCGACAGCCGCCTTTGTATTCTCCCCATAAGCAGGAGTGAACAGACAGGGGCTTGGAGTCTGGTCAAATATATATTTATTTATATTAGGTATCTCAAGCACATGATTGTCACCAAAATGAACTGTTGTAGTAATCTGTAGGTCATCAATAAAAGCCTTTCCGTTTTCATCAAAACCAACCGCAGGAAGACTTCTGCTTTCCTTTGATGTTATAACACCGTCAGAGATAGAATGTCCCATCGGTATTCCTGTCTGATAGGAAAAAAATGACGCATTAATACCAAGCACCGGTGTTATTGAATTTTTCTTCATATACTCCATAACCTGAATTGAATCTCTTCTTCCATAAATCTCCTCGCCCGGCACAACAACAGGCACAACAGATGAGTTTGGTGTATATTCACCGTAATATTCCACCTGATTTCCGACTCCCTTTTGCGTTGAGAGAAATGTATTTTCATATAAGCTTAAACCATGTCCTATTGTCAGTCCCGAACCGTATTTGTAATCGCCCAGAATTGATGCTGACACCGAATTTGTCACAGTAGTAAAAGTAAGTAGTAATGCTGCAAAAAGTTTTTTAATTTCCATAAGTACACAAATTCTCCTTTTTTAGTATTCTCACACATTCCCCATTATCTCATATTATACACCAAAACATACGTTTTGTAAATAGCTCAAAATGAATTGTTTTCGAAAAAACTATTGAAAAATATGTCAATCTCATGTATAATAAATTATATAAAAACAGAAAGGATAAAAGATATGATAGACCTTAAAATTTTAAACAAAAATGGTGATGAAAAATTTACTGCCAAGGGCATTCAGATAGATGTTGTATATGACAGAATATTTGAAGAAGAGGACAAAATTGTTATTACTGCAAGTGACAGCGAATATTTAGCAATAAAGCTTGATGAAACTCTGAAGGAGAGTATAATTTATACTCCCTCAAAAAGCTTTGAGTTTATAATACCAAAAAAAGAGCTTATGGCATGCTATTCACCCGATGCATTTTCAGGTAATGAGCATAAAATAACAGTTTACGAGCCAGATGATGAGGTTAAATATTCAAGCCGTTTAATTTCCCAAAATCCTCTTGACCAGAGAGGTCAGAAAAAATTCTATCCTCATGCATACGCAAATCTTGTAACAAGGGAAGCACCATGTTTCTATGAGAGAAATGCAATTGACGGAGTTTGTGACAACTCAAACCATGGTGATTATCCGTATCACTCATGGGCAGGCGGTGCAAGAGAGGATTTAGAGTATTATCTTGACTTCGGAACAGAGGTAGAAATCGAAAAAATTGTATTTTATCTGCGTGCTGATTTTCCGCATGACACATATTGGAAAAGTGTAGATGTTGAACTTGATGATAAGAGCCGTGTAACCGCAAATTTTGTAAAAACTGCAGACGGTCAGGAATTGGTTTTTGATGAAAAGAAAAAAACAAGAGTTGTTCATCTGACAAATTTCAAGCAGTCTGAAATTCCGTTTTCATGGGCGGCATTGAGTCAAATCGAAGTTTATGGTAATTATATTAAAGAGGACTTGAGTAAAATCGAGATAAGATGTGCCACCAATCCAAAAGACATAAAAACTCTTACAACAGATGAATTAAGAAATGAATTTCATATTTCAAAGCTGTTCACACGAGACAACATAAGAATGGTTTACAGCCATATTGACCGAATTATAACAGCCGGAATAATGCCTGTATATGAGGAATTAAAGCTTGAAGGCTCAAAAGAGCTATGTGCTGATTACTTCCTACAAAGACGTGAAATGGGTTGTATTAATATAGGCGGAAAGGGTATAATCTCAATTGACGGTGCGGATTATGAAATGAACCCAAGAGACGGAATATATATAGGAATGGGAAATAAGGAAATAAGCTTTAAATGTATAGACATTGAAAACCCACCAAAATTCTATGTTTCATCATGTCCTGCACACACCTCATATCCAACTGTTAAAATAGACATAACTAAAGCAAAAAAGGTTCCGTGCGGAAGTGTTGAGGAATGTAATAAACGTGTTATTAATCAGTACATACACCCTGAGGTTATAAAGAGCTGTCAGCTTGCAATGGGACTTACCGAGCTTGAGGGAGGCTCTAACTGGAATACCATGCCATCACATACTCATGACAGAAGAATGGAGGTTTATCTCTATCTTGATATGAAGGATAATGATGCCGTGTTCCATATGATGGGAGAGCCGAACGAAACCCGACATATTATAATGCACAATGAGGAGGCTGTAATTTCTCCAAGCTGGTCAATACACAGCGGAGTTGGCACAAAAGCATATTCGTTTATTTGGTCAATGTGCGGAGAAAATCAGGAATTTACTGATATGGACTTTATAGAAACAAAAAATTTAAGATAAGGTATTACAAAAGGAGAGTGCGAAAAAAATTCACACTCCTCGGCACCTCGGCGAATTTTGTGTAAATAGAATTTCCTTTCAGACATAGTACGAATATT
>JAFQNU010000076.1 GCA_017420825.1 Clostridia bacterium | reverse complement strand
GCACAGCTTGTCTGTTCCGATATGTGGCTTTGTAAGATACAGAATTTCTTCGGGAGCACCGAATTTTACAAACTGCTCTTTTATAAAGGAAAGTCTCGCATCATTAATTCCTGTGGTAAGCTTACCGTCTGAAAATGTTCCTGCACCGCCCTCACCAAACTGTACATTGGTATTTTTGTCAAGCTCGCCTGTTTTCCAGAAATTTTCAACAGCTTGCAGTCTTTTTTCTACACATTCACCACGTTCTATTATTACAGGGTTTACACCTGCTTCAGCAAGGACAAGTCCTGCAAACAAGCCTGCAGGTCCGCTACCTACTATGACAGGGTTTTTCATTTTTGCATTGTTTTTTCTAAACTCATATTTTACTTCATTATACGGCAAAACATTGGGGTTATCTGCATATTTTTTCTCATTTTTAAGCTTTACACATACACTGTAATTATAATATATATCAGGCTTTTTTCTTGCATCAACCGACTTATTTACTATTTTAAACTCCAACAACTCTTCAACAGGAATTAAAGCTCTTTTACATATAATATCTGCTGAAAGAGCTGTATCTATATCTGTTTTTATGTTTACAATCTTTAGCATACTACTCACCCTTTGCTGCACTTTCTCCTGCAACATATCCGCTTGACCATGCCCACTGCAAATTATATCCGCCGCAGTCTCCGTCTATATCCAAAAGCTCACCTGTCATATACAATCCTTTAATAATCTTTGACTCCAATGTGTTTTCATCAATTTCAAAAACATCTACACCACCCGACGTCACCTGTGCGTTATTCCACGACATTGTTCCCTCGACCGTTAATGTAAATGACTTTATTGCCTCACATAACGAACTTATCTCCTTTGCTGTAAGACTGTCAGCCTGTCTTGAATATGGTAAAACATTCGCATATTTCATTACTGTCATTCCGATTTTTTTATTTAACATTCCTACAAAGAAATTCTCAAGAGTTATATTTAACTCCTTTCTCTTTAAAAGCATTTCCCTTAATGAATTAAAATCCATGTCAGGCAATAAATCAAGCTTTATCTTTGCATCCCTTGTTTCACCACAATGTCTTGAAATATTAAATACAGCAGGCCCTGACAAACCGTATTCTGTAAAGAGAACCTCACCCCTGACCTTATCCTTCACATTCCCTGACAAAAAGCTTACAACTGCATCAGTTTTTATGCCTTTCATTGCCTTAACCAGTGTCGTTTCGGTCTTAACCTGTACGAGGGAAGGAAAGATTTTTGTAATTTTATGACCAAGGCTCTTTGCTATATCGTAACCGCTTCCGTTTGAACCAAGAGACGGAGATGCCTTTCCCCCTGTTGATAGTATAACCTTTTGGGCCTTTTCTTTTTTTCCGTCATAGCTCTCAATCAAAAATTCTCCGCTTTGTTTTTTTAACGATTTCACCTCAAAATCTGTGACTATTCTGATATTAAGTCTTTCAAGCTCAAATCTGAGAACATCGAGCACTGCTGACGCCTGGAGGCTATATGGATATACCTTTCCCTCATTTTCCACCTTTGTAAGCATTCCTAAACTCTCAAAAAATTCAATAGTCTCTCTCACCCAGAATTTTTCAGTAATATTTTTTATAAAACAGGGGTTTTCCCCATGATAATTCACAATTTCAGCATTAATATTGGTATAGTTACAGCGTCCGTTTCCTGTGGCAAGAATTTTTCTGCCTATTCTGTCACACCGCTCATAAATAGTAACATGTGCACCATTATATGCCCCGGCAATTGCCGCCATTATTCCCGACGCACCTCCGCCTATTACCGCAATTCTCATAATTGTTTTTTCTCCTTCTCTCCCTGCTTAGCTACAAGGTATTCTTCTCCCATCATTTTCAACACCACAAAAATAGGAACAGAGAATAACATACCTAAAACTCCGAAAAGTCCGCCGCCGACCGTTACAGCAAAAATTATAACAAGAGGACGTATTTCCAGAACATCTCCCATAATTTTCGGGCCAATCAGATTTCCGTCTATCTGCTCCAGAACAGTTAATGTTATCAATGTCCATAAGCCTTTAAAAAATCCGCCTGTAACAATTGTGATAAGTGTTGTGATAACCGAGCCTATAATTGACCCAAAATACGGGATAAGATTACAAAATCCGACTAATGTACCAAGCACAAGAGCATACCTTACTCCAAGCAGTGACAAAATAATTATTGATAAAATTCCCATAATCAGACCGTCAATCACTCTGCAATAAATATATTTTGAAAACACGTTATTGATATTTGCAATTATTGTGCTCACTCTTTCTGTCTTTTCCTCAGAAAAAAGAACTGTAAACACTGACTTTATTCCTTTTTTAATTCTCTCCTTATCAATGAGCATATACACCGATACAATTATAGCAATAAAAGTATTAATAACGCCCGATGTTAAATTTATAACTCCCTGTGCGTATTTAGAAAACTCATTCAGATTAATTGATTTAATAAAATCCTCAATCGCCTTTGAAATATTCATTTTACT
>JAFQNU010000075.1 GCA_017420825.1 Clostridia bacterium | reverse complement strand
GGATACATCGCACACCTTTATTCCATCAGGCTGACAGCTGCGTTTAAATTGTTGTGTAAAAAATCGTCTGTAAAAGTTTTTAAGCCATTTTAATACTATTTCATTTTCATATTTTCCGCTGAATGCTTTTTTTGCGATATGATATATTTTTGCGGGTTCAAATCCGTAACGAAGTATATAGAACAGGAAGAAGTCATGCAGTTCATAAGGGCCTACTATATCCTCGGTTGTCTGTGAAATATTACCTGATGCATCGGGAGGGAGTAGTTCAGGGCTTATAGGGGTATCAATAATGCTTTGTAAAACCTCATTAGCTTCAGGAAATAGATTTTTTTCTATAATAGATGAAATTATTTTTGATAACAGTGTTTTTGGTATACCTGAATTTACCGAGTACATACTCATGTGGTCTCCGTTGTAGGTACACCATCCGAGAGCTGCCTCACTTAAATCACCTGTGCCTATAACAAGACCGCCGACCTCGCCTGCATAATCCATGAGAACCTGTGTTCTCTCTCTTGCCTGTGCATTTTCATATGTTAAATCAAGCTTGTTAACATCATGTCCGATATCTGAAAAGTGTGCTAGACAAGCATTTTTTATATTTATTTCTTTTGAGGTTATTCCAAGTGCATTCATTAATTTTAAGGAATTAGAATGTGTTTTATCAGATGTTCCAAAACAAGGCATTGTTATACCGATAACGTCAGATAGTGGTTTATTGAGCATATGTGCTGTATTAACACATACAAGCAATGCCATAGTGGAGTCAAGACCGCCTGAAACACCAACTATCATTTTACCTCCAACTGTTTTAATTCTTTTAGCAAGTCCTGCAGTCTGCATATCAAAAATATCAAGACATTGCGAAAGAATGTTATTCGGGTTCGTGATAAATGGGTTTGTTGTTACAGGATAATTATCGCCTCGTGATTTTATTTTTAGTTCCGGTAAATAAACAATTGTGGTATTTTGACGGTAAATTCGTACACCGTCTGAGAAGGTTTTGTTTTTTATTCTCTCGGCTCTTACCTTGCCTATATCAAAATCATTGACAAGAAGATATCCGCCATCAACTGTTTTATTATTCTCTGCTAATATTTTACCACATTCTGAGAATATAGTGTGACCGGAAAACACAAGGTCTGTTGTTGATTCTCCAATACCTGTTGATGTGTATTGATAAGCACACAGTGATGTAAGAGAATGTACCTTTATTAAATCAGTCCGCATAGCTCTCTTTTCAGTTGTTTCGCTGCTTGCTGAAAGATTAAAAATGAGTTCTGCACCACCAAGGGCAAGCAGAGAGCCTCTTGAAACAGGTGCGGTCATATCCTCGCATATCTCAACACCAAAAGTAATATCATTAGATATATTAAACAGGAGATTTGCTCCGACAGGGATATCGTAGAGTTCACCAAAGCCAAAATGAGAAGATGAAAGCTTGCTGCATGGCAGACTTTCCGAATTTGAAAACCAGCGCTTTTCGTAAAATTCGTTGTATTCGGGCAAAAAGGTTTTTGGAACAATACCGCAGATTTTTCTGTTGCATATTATAACTGCACAATTAAATAGCTGTGAGGAAATCTCAATTGGTGCACCAACTATTGCACAAATTCCGTCTGTTATTTCGGCTATGGACATAATAGCTTCTTTAACCGATTTTATGAGTGTTTTTTGGAAAAACAAATCAGCACAGGTATACCCTGTAATACATAACTCACCAAAACATACTACATCAGTTTTCTTTTCTTTTGCTTCATTTATTTTCTTTATTATTTCAGCAGTATTATATGAAACATCTCCGACCTTTAATTCAGGTACGGCAGATGCCGTAGTAATATAATCAAACATAGCTTGTTATCCTTTCAAAAAAAACTAATTAAAGTATAGTACAATTTACATTATTTGTCAATAGTATAAAAAGTATGTACTATAAGCATTTTAACAAAAAGTTTAAAGAAAAAACAAAGTAAAACGAAAAAAAACATTATTTTGTAGAAAAAAATTACAAAAAGCTATATACAAATACTATATTATGTGTTATAATTAACCTATATTAATTTAATTTGGTGTTCTTTTTGCTAAATATTTAAATTTTTTTATAAAAAGTATTTACAAAACCAAAAAAAAGATGTATAATCAAATTAAAACAAAACAAAACAAAGAAAAACCAAAATTTTAAAAGGTAGGAGGACGCACATATGTATAAATCTGATTATGAGATTAAAAAAGAATTGTGTGAGATTGGCAGAAGAATTTATAATGACGGTTTTGTTGCCGCAAATGACGGTAATTTTTCCGTAAAGGTTGACGAGGATACATTCTTTGTTACACCGACAGGCGTTAGTAAGGGTTATATGACTCCTGATATGATTTGTAAGGTTGACAGAAACCTTAAATTGAAGGAGCCTAATAAATGGAAGCCTTCATCAGAGTTTAAAATGCACTTGAGAGTTTATGAGGAGAGACCTGACGTAAATGCAGTTGTCCATGCTCATCCTCCGATTGCTACATCATTCGCAATTGCAGGAATTCCTCTTGATAAGCTTATCATGCCTGAAGCAGTAATATTCTTGGGAGCAGTTCCCATTGCAGAGTACGGTACACCGTCAACAATGGAAATCCCTGATTCATTAATGCCTTATCTTCAGGATTATGATGCAATTTTGTTGGCTAACCATGGTGCGCTCAGCTTCGGCTGCGATTTGAATACCGCATTCTTCAGAATGGAGTCAACAGAGTTCTATGCTAAGCTTCTTATGTATGCAAGACTTTTGGGTGGAGAGAAGGAAATTCCATGCGGAGAGGTTAAAAAGCTTATTGATTTAAGAAAGAACTTCAATGTATCAGGACATCACCCAATGGAAAAGCTTTGCCCAAGCTGTTATAATGATGGTGCAAAGGATTTAACTCCGACAGAGGCTGCTGCAAAATATCCTAATGCAGGACAGAATTCTGATATCGAAGCAATTGTTGCAGAGGTTACAAAGAGAGTTTTAGAAAAATATAATAAATAAGGAATTGATGTAAATGGAAAATTCCGGACTTTATACGGGCTACGGTGATAAGGGTTATACAATGACTTTGAAAAACAAGCATGTTCATAAGTCAGACGATTTGATAAATTTAATCGGTACTGTTGATGAATATTCCTGTGCATTGGGAATAGCAAAGGCACAGAGTGCTGATGAGGATTTAAAGAAGGATATTACAGCATTGCAAAAAAAGCTTATATCAATTATGGGCGAACTTGCGGGCGGTGATGTAAGTGTGACAAAGGAATGTGTTAATGTGGTCGAGGAAATGACCGACAGATATGCTCCAAAGAGCTTTGATGGATTTACCTTGCCCGGAGAAAATATTGTGAGTGCTCAGTTGGATTTTGCACGATGCGTCATAAGACGTGCTGAGAGAATTGCGGCAAAGCTGTTGCAATCTGGAAGAGTTAAACCTGATACGTTTACATATATAAACAGATTGAGCGATTTAACTTATGCGATGGCACGATATGCAGCAATTGAAAAGAAACCGCAAAGCTTTAGTATTGGAGCAGTTTCGGACAAAATTGATACTTTGTCACTCGATTTGGCAAAGGAAATTTCTCTTGCAGTTGAAAAAAGAGCAGAAGCAATGAATAAAAAAGTTGTCGTTGCGGTTTTGGATGCAGGTGCAAATTTAATGCTTTTACATTCAATGCCCGACGCATATATAGCAAGCTTACAAATTGCACAGGATAAGGCATATACGGCGGTATCGCTGAAAATGCCTACACACATCGCACTGAAAGAATCAAGGGGTGGGAGTCTTGACGGACTTGTTCCGACAGATAATAACCACTTAATGTTGTTGGGCGGAGGTGTTCCTCTTATAATCAATAATAAGGTTGTAGGAGGTCTCGGTGTTTCAGGAGGAACTGCTGAGGAGGATATAGCCTTTGCAGAATTTGGTGCAATGTATTTGGAAAGGAGGCTTAGCTTATGATAGATGAAAAACAAATAAGTGAAATTGTCAGAAAGGTTATGTCCGACATGGATATACACTCAAAGCCTGCAAGAAAACAGCTTGGTGTTTTTGATACCATGGAGGAGGCAATTGACGCTTGTAACAGAGCGTATGAAACTTTCAGATATTATAACAAAGAGCAAAGAGAAAATATTATAAAGGAAATCAGAAAACTGACACATGCAGAAGCTGAAACAATGGCTAAGCTGGCAGTTGAAGATACCAAGATGGGTAATGTTTACCATAAGATATTAAAGCATCACCTTGTTGCTGATAAAACTCCAGGAACGGAGGATTTGGAAACAAAGGCACTATCGGGTGACAGAGGCTTAACTCTTATAGAAATGGCACCGTATGGAATAATCGGTGCAATAACACCGAGTACAAATCCGAGTTGTACTGTTATATGTAACAGTATCGGAATGTTGGCAGGAGGAAATGCGGTAGTATTTAACCCACATCCTCATGCTAAAAGAATTTCAGCATATGCAGTTGATTTGGTAAACCGTGCGGTACTTGCCGCAGGTGGACCTGAAAATATTGTTGTAACCGTTGAAAATCCGACAATGGAAACTTCAAATATAATGGTAAATCATCCGTCTATTAAGATGCTTGTTGCAACAGGCGGTCCTGGAGTTGTTAAGATGCTGTTATCATCAGGCAAGAAGGCAATTGGTGCAGGAGCAGGAAATCCGCCCGTTGTTGTTGATGATACAGCAGATATCGAAAAGGCAGCTAAGGATATCATTGATGGATGTACATTTGATAATAACCTACCATGTATTGCTGAAAAGGAATGCTTCGCAATGAGCTCCATTGCTGATAAATTGATTGACGGTATGCAGAAAAACGGAGCATATTTCATTAATTCACAGCAGACAGCAGAGCTTGAAAAGGTGGTCCTTGTTGATACAACTGATAAGCAAGGCAGAACCAAAAAGGTTATAAATAAGGACTATGTGGGAAGAGATGCAAAGAAAATTCTTGCACAAATCGGAATTACCGTCGGTGATGATATACGTTGTGTTATTTGTGAAACTGAATTTTCTCACCCCTTCGTACAGACAGAGCTTATGATGCCAATTTTGCCGATAGTTCGTTGCAATAATTTTGAGGAGGCAATGGAAATGGCAGTTAAGGCAGAGCATGGAAACAGACATACAGCTCATCTTCATTCAAAGAATGTTGACCATATGACAGCATATGCTAAGGCAGTATGCACAACAATATTTGTTAAGAATGCTCCAAGCTATGCAGGTATAGGATTTAACAGTGAAGGTCATACAACATTTACTATTGCAGGTCCTACCGGTGAGGGTATTACATCTGCAAGAAGCTTTACAAGACAAAGACGCTGTGTGCTTGTTGACAGCTTATCAATAATATAAGGAGTGTGGCATTATGAATATAAACGAAAAAGATATTGCACAGCTTGTACAGGCAGTGCTTGAAGAAATGAATGGCAAAGCTCCTGCAAAAAAGACTGCATCAGCAGGAGATATTCCCAAGACTGCAAAGGTTGCGATGCTTACATCTTTAGAACATTTTGATATTAAGGAATATCCAATGCCTGAAGTTGGTGATGATGATGTTTTAGTCAGAGTTGAGGGATGCGGAGTTTGCGGAACAGATGCTCATGAATATAAGCGTGACCCGTTTTCACTTATTCCTGTTGCACTTGGTCATGAGGGAACAGGCGAAATTGTTAAAATGGGTAAGAATGTAAAGGTCGACAGTGCAGGAAAGCCATTAAATGTTGGCGATAAGGTTGTAACCTGTATGATATTCAAGGACAATCCCGATATCACAATGTTTGACTTAAATAAGCAGAATGTCGGCGGTGCTGATGTTTACGGCTTACTACCTGATGACGATGTTCATTTAAACGGATGGTTTGCAGATTACATATTAGTAAAAGGCGGTTCAACCATATTCAATGTAAGTGACCTTGATTTAGAGTCAAGAATTTTAATTGAGCCATGTGCAGTTTTAATACATGCAGTTGAGAGAGCAAAAACAACAGATATATTAAGATTTAATTCAAGAGTTGTTGTTCAGGGTTGCGGACCTATCGGACTTATCTGTATCGCAGTTTTAAGAACAATGGGTATTGAGAATATAGTAGCGGTTGACGGTAATGAGCAAAGACTTGAATTTGCCAAGAAAATGGGAGCAACAAAAACTGTTAACTTCATGAACCACAAGGGTGTTGAAGCTTTAGCAGATGCTGTTAAGGATGCATTCGGCGGATATTATGCTGATTTTGCATTCCAGTGTACAGGTTCACCTGTTGCTCACGCAAACATCTATAAATTTATAAGAAACGGCGGCGGACTTTGTGAGTTAGGATTTTTCATCAATGGCGGTGACGCACAGATAAATCCTCACTTTGACTTATGCTCAAAGGAAATTACACTTGTTGGTTCATGGGTATATACCTTGCGTGATTATGCAACAACATTTGATTTCTTGAAGAGAGCACAGGGAATAGGCTTGCCGATAAAAGACCTTATAACTCATAAATATGCTCTTGAAGACATAAATGAGGCATTAGAGGTTAACCTTGCTCAGAAGGGCTTAAAAATAGCTTATGTCAGAAAAGACCTTTTATAATATAAGGAAGGGTGATTTTAGATGGAAGCTATTGGAATAGTAGAAATGTTTGGCTTTGTGTGTGCGATTAAGGCGGCAGATGCGGCGGCAAAGGCTGCAGATGTTAAGATAATTGCAATAGACTCAAACAAGCCTGCAAATGCTGAAAAAGTCGCAGTACCGCTCATTATGTGTATAAAAATGCAGGGCAGTGTATCTGCGGTTGAGGCAGGAGTTGAAGCAGCAGCCGCTGCTGCAGAGGCTTGTACAGGTCTTATTCAAAAGCATATTATTGCACGTCCTACCGATGATTCTCTGAAAATGGCACTTCGTTCAAGTGTTGGTAAGGATATAGTAGGACGGATAAAGAACAATGCATAGAAAGGATGTATAAAATTATGATGGAAGCATTAGGAATGATAGAAACAAGAGGTTTAACAGCATCAATAGAGGCTGCAGACGCTATGACTAAGGCTGCAAATGTAACCTTGATTGGAACTGAAAAGATTGGTTCAGGTTTGGTAAGTGTATTGGTAAGAGGAGATGTAGGAGCGGTTAAGGCTGCAGTTGAGGCAGGCGCAGAGGCTGCATCAAGACTTGGTGAATTGGTTGCACAGCACATTATCCCTCGTCCTCACCAGGATGTTGAGAAGATTTTGCCGAAAATCTGATTATATCAACCGTAAGAATATTAAGAAAGGTTGGTAAATGCAAATGGAATTTTCACTTGGTTTAATAGAGGTTGAGGCATTAGGTCATGCAGTGTTTGTGCTTGATGCCATGACAAAAGCGGCAGATGTTGAGTTTGTTGCAACCGAGCGAAGACTCGGCGGAAGACTTGTAACACTTGTTGTAAAGGGTGAGGTTTCCGCAGTAACTGCTTCAGTTGAGGCAGGAAAGGAGCTTGCAGTACAGCTTGGCTGCCTGAAGGCGGCAGAGGTTATTGCAAGACCTCATAAGGAAATTTTAAAGTTCCTTCATCTGGATGAAGAGAAAAAGACAGCTCCTAAGGCAGAGAGTGCCGCAACTCATGTAGACACTCCAAAAGCAGAGGAGAAAAAAACAGCCCCAAAGGCTAAGGAAAAGGTTTCTAAGTCCGCAAAAGCGGCTGAGAATAAAAAATCTTCCCAAAAGGAAGAGAAAAAATAAGTAAAAAAGCACTAAGGTGCAAATAAAAAACAGGAGGATATAAAAAATGGCAGTAGAAGCATTAGGAATGGTAGAAACAAGAGGTTTAGTAGCAGCTATTGAAGCAGCTGACGCAATGGTTAAGGCAGCAAATGTTACATTAATCGGAACAGAGAGAATCGGTTCAGGTTTGGTAACTGTTATGGTAAGAGGAGACGTTGGTGCAGTTAAGGCTGCAACAGAGGCAGGTGCTGAGGCTGGTTCAAGACTTGGTGAATTAGTATCTGTACACGTAATTCCAAGACCTCATGGTGATGTTGAAAAAATTCTTCCCGCTACAAAATAATTGAAGAATTTCACGACTATCGGGGTAAGAGTATGACCTTACCCCGATAAAATCCATTTTCGTTACAGGAAGGAATGGCTGATAAAATGATAGATGAAAAATTATTGGATATTGTAACAAAAAGCGTTATCGGCATATTAGAAAATCAAAATGAAGGTATAAAGGTTGGAGTGTCTGCAAGACACGTTCATCTTTCACAGGAGGATCTGGAAACATTATTCGGCAAAGGTCATGAGCTGACTCCAAAAAAGATATTAATGGGAGACCAGTTTGCCGCAGAGGAATGTGTTACATTAGTAAGTCCTTCGCTAAGAAGTATTGAGGGAGTCAGAGTATTGGGACCTGTTCGTTCACGTTCGCAGATTGAGATTTCAAGAACGGACACATTTAAACTGAAAGTAAGTCCGCCGGTAAGACCGTCGGGTGAAATAAAAGGCAGTGCGCCAATGGCATTAGTAGGACCTAAGGGAAGTGTATTTTTGAATGAGGGTTGTATTATAGCAAACCGTCATATTCATATGACACCTGCAGATGCCGCAAAATATGGTGTGAGTGACAATGATATGGTTGATGTTGAAATTCAAAACTCAAAACCAACACGTTTTTATAATGTTCAGGTAAGAGTTCACAAGGATTTTAATACTGAAATGCATATAGATACAGATGATGCGAATGCATGTGCAATTAAGCAAGGCGACCATGTTGAAATTATTACAAAACACTGATTTATGAAGGGAAGATAATGCTATGATTATGGCAAAGGTAACCGGAAGTGTTGTTTCCACAAGTAAAAATGAAAAGCTTGTAGGCTATAAGTTTATGATAGTTCAGCCTATTGAAAATAATAAGCTCATAGATAAATATTTTGTTGCTGTAGATTCAGTTGGCGCAGGAATTGGAGAAAAGGTTCTTGTTGCCATGGGTAGTGCGGCACGTCTTGCAACATCAGAAAACGCACCTATTGATGCGGCAATTGTAGGAATAGTAGATGAAAAACAAGGAAATTTATAATTTATAAAGTACAATGAAATGGAGGGGAAAGCTGTATGACAATTGAAGAATTACAAAAGGTTATATACGATGCAGGGATTGTTG
>JAFQNU010000074.1 GCA_017420825.1 Clostridia bacterium | reverse complement strand
ATTGAAAATAAAGAAGAATGTAGAATGTCAGGCACGATAAAGATAATAAATCCCTGTTTGCTTTTTGAACAATTGGGCTTTAGTATGGAGAGAGCGGGAGTCTCAAAGTCTGATATAAGCGAAGAAAACGGAGAATATACAATAACGACTGATACAGATAAATATGTTTTTTCGTCAGAGGGCTTGCACCGCATGATATTTGAGGGTGCTGATGTACCGCCGGAATTTAAAAATGTTTTTCCGCTTAATATGCCTAAGATTGACGGAATGGATTATATTTAAGGGGAGAGATACTTGTGAAGATATTTGATAATCATATGCATTTCGGGGAATGCAAAAATATTGCTGATACTGTGCAGAAATACAGGGAAATAATGGAAAGGTACAAATATGAAAAAATAAATATTGTGAGCTTGCCATACTGTTCCGAAAATGATTATCAGCTTGATGAAACAGCAAATCTGTGTGCATTGTATTTAAAGGAAAAATTAAATCCGAAGGCATATGCTTATGCAAGTCTTATGCATTATAAAAATGAAACCGGGCAGGATTTGCTTAAACAGGCAAAAATGCTTATAGCAATGGGCTTTGACGGATTTAAGACGCTTGACGGTAAGCCGAATTTAAGAAAAGCTATCGGTATTCCGCTTGATGATGAAATAT
The DNA here is from genome assembly GCA_017420825.1 of Clostridia bacterium. Classification (GTDB taxonomy): domain Bacteria; phylum Bacillota; class Clostridia; order UBA1381; family UBA1381; genus RGIG1988. The sequence continues at coordinate 1,442 of JAFQNU010000074.1, read as the reverse complement.
ATGATTTATTCTTTGAATATATAGAAAAAGAGGAAATACCTTATCTGATACATGTTGGTGACATTGAAATTCTATGGCATCCGGAGCAGCTCCCGCAGCATTATGTGGAGAAGGGCTGGTTTTATGATGAAAGCTATAAGACGAACAGTGAATTATTTGATGAGGCTGAGGGAATATTGAAAAAATTCCCCGAAATGAATATAATATTTGCTCATTTTATGTTTAAGGCTAATGATATTGACTACTGTACAAGACTTATGGAAACATATCCCAATATAAAATTTGATTTAACACCGCACCCGGATATGTTTACGGATTTCTCTGCAAAACGGGAATTGTGGAGAAAGTTTTTCTTAAAATATTCCGACAGAATTATTTACGGTACAGATTTTTATGATATAGATGTAAATGAAAAAACAGACAGAATGGTGAATATCATAAAGAAATTTCTTGAATGTGAAAAAGAGGTGCATGTGTGGGACAGAGATTTAAAGCCTGTATTCCTGCCCCGGGAGATACTGGAAAAAATATATTACCGGAATGCAGAGAGCTTAGTGGGAAACAAGGCAAAGGCGGTTAACATACAAAAGCTTTCGGAGGAATGTGAGAAATTGAAAAATAACAGCAATATAAAATACATATTGGAGGATTTAAGGAAAGGTGATAACAATGTTTAACGAACTGACAAAATTTCTGGAAAATATTCTGAGCATGGGCGTACCGAGTGTTGACTGTATTGTTTATAAGGACGGCAAAGAAGTATACAGATACATGAACGGATATTCTTCATTGGAGGAAAAAATACCTGTTAACGGCAAGGAAAGAAATAATATATATTCATGCACAAAGCCGATAACCTGTTCGGCAGCACTGAAGCTTTGGGAGGAGGGGAAATTTGGTCTTGATGATGATATTTCCGATTATCTGCCTGAATTTAAAAGAATGTATGTAAAAACAGAAACAGGAGTGAAGGAAACAGAAAAAAGCATTAAAATAAGAGATTTATTCAGAATGACAGCAGGTTTATCTTATGATGTGAAATCTGAAAGTATAAAAAGGGCAATATCGGAAACCAACGGACGCTGTCCGACAAGGGAAACCATAAAATATATTGCAAAAGAGCCTTTACTGTTTGAACCGTCTCAGGGCTGGGAATACAGTCTTTGTCATGATGTGTTGGCAGGTCTGATTGAAGTGGTAAGCGATATGAAATTCAGTGAATATATTCAAAAAAATGTTTTTGAGCCTCTCGGAATGGAGCACTCAGCTTTTTATGTGCCTGATGAGGAGCTATACACTCTTGCAGAGCAATATAATTACGACAGTGAAGAAAAAAGAATGGTAAATTGCGGAAAATATATTCAGGATTATAAATTCGGAAGTGAGTATGAAAGCGGTGGTGCAGGCTGCATTTCAACGGTTGATGATTATATAAAATTTGT
>JAFQNU010000006.1 GCA_017420825.1 Clostridia bacterium | reverse complement strand
CTGAAACAGATTGGGCAAGCGAGCATATACGTGCAATTTTCTCCACAACTCCGAGGTTACTTCTTGCAAGCTTTATCGGATATATAGTATCTCAGCGCTTTGATGTGTGGCTTTATCATAAATGGTGGGATATAACAACCAAAAGGTTCGGAGATAGCAGGAGATTTTTATGGGTCAGAAATAACGGGTCAACACTTATTTCACAGATTGTAAATACGCTGTTGTTTACAATGATTGCCTTTGCAGGAATATATGAAACAAAAACTCTTATATCGGTTACCATATCAAGCTATGTTGTGTATATTTTTACAAGCCTGATTGATACACCCTTTGTCTATATGGCAAGAACGATGAAGAACAGAGTGCAGTAGTTTGACAGATTACAGCATACTAACAGGTATAAAAAAAAGAAAAATATGTAACAATATAAAGGTCAATTGAAATATACTAAAATATCTCTTGCGAAAACCATTAAAATGTGGTAGAATAAAGTTATACTATAAAAGTGAGGTTATTCGTTATGGAGATAGTTTTGCTCACTGCCCTTGGGGTGGGCGGAGCCACCGTTATTGGTGCATTAATAGGGTTTATATTTAAAAATATATCTCATAAATTCAGCGATATTATTTTATCATTTGCGGCAGGGGTAATGTTGTGTGCCGCAGTATTTGGGCTTATTATGCCGTCAGTGGAGTTTGCAGAGGGTATTGAGGTATTTGTTCCGATAGTTGGTATATTTTGCGGTGCATACATTCTGAATTTACTTGATAAGGCAGTTCCGCATCTTCACAGGCTGTCGGGAGTTGAAATAGAATCACATTCGAAAAGTAATGAAAAGCTGGGAAAGGTTATACTTTTTGTTATGGCTATTGCAATTCATAATTTGCCTGAAGGAATAGCTGCAGGTGTGGGATTTGGAACAGGTAATACTACCGAAGCACTGACAATAGCATTGGGTATTGCATTGCAAAACATTCCGGAGGGTATGGTAATAATTGCGCCTATGCTTGCGGCAGGTATGAGTAAAAAACGCACGCTTATAATTTCTGTATTGACAGGTGTAGTAGAGGTTGTAGGTACATTTTTGGGATATTTTGCTGTAAGTATATCAAATGCTATACTTCCATTTGCCCTTGCATTTGCAGGGGGTACAATGCTCTATGTAATCAGTGATGAAATGATACCTGAAACTCACGCACATGGCGGTGAGAGGGGAGCAACTTATGCTTTGCTTGTTGGATTTTGTTTGATGCTTTTAATGGACTTTTACTTAGGGTAAGAGAATATGAGTTTTAAGAAAGGAGGACATGGAAATGAAGTATATTTGTGATATCTGCGGATATGTTTATGATGAGGCAGCAGGTGATCCTGATAATGGTGTTGCACCAGGCACAAAATGGGAGGATGTCCCACAGGATTGGGTTTGCCCGCTATGTTCAGTAGATAAGGATAATTTCTCAAGAGAATAAAAAAGGGAATGTAAAATAATTCCCTAAAACAGACAGAGATCTCATTTTTGAGGTCTCTGTTTCATTTTGTGGTAAAATATTAATTAACGAAGGTGTGAAAAAAAAGTCTGTAAATTTGATCCCTTCTATGATAGAATAGAAATATATGGATAGCTTAATTTACACTATCATTTTTAATCTCTCTTAAAAATATCTCTTGTGTAAACCTTATCAATTACATCATCTAGAATACTGTCATATCTGTTTGCAATTATTGCATCACAGGAATTTTTGAAATATTCCAAATCATGAGTAACTTTTGAATTAAAGAATTTATCTTCGTTTAAAGTTGGCTCATACACGATTACCTCAACACCCTTTGCCTTGATACGTTTCATGACACCCTGAATAGAGCTTTGTCTGAAATTATCACTGCCTGATTTCATTGTCAGGCGGTAAATTCCAACAACAGGATTTTCCTTAACTCCAAAGCCGGCGATATTTAATACTCTTTCGGCAATATAATCTTTTCTTGTGCGGTTTGCATCAACTATTGCGCCGATAATGTTGTTTGGAACATCATTAAAGTTTGCAAGTAGCTGTTTTGTGTCCTTGGGGAGACAGTATCCGCCGTATCCAAAGGAGGGATTGTTATAGTGACTGCCAATTCTTGGGTCAAGACCTACACCTTCAATTATTGATTTTGTATCAAGTCCACGCATTTCAGCATATGTATCAAGCTCGTTAAAATACGAAACTCTAAGAGCAAGATATGTGTTTGCAAAAAGCTTAACAGCTTCAGCTTCTGTGGGATTCATAAAGAGGACAGGAATATCCTCTTTAACTGCTCCTTCTGATAAAAGGTCAGCAAAGAT
>JAFQNU010000073.1 GCA_017420825.1 Clostridia bacterium | reverse complement strand
GCCTAATATACATGGCAATGACAACACTAAAAGCAATATAATATTAATTATAGCAATTTTACGTCTGCTCATAGAGGTTAATTCAAGCCAGAAGGACATGATATTTTCAAATACAGCTATTACGGTAGATAATGCCGCAAAAGTCATGAATACAAAGAAGAGTGCGCCAATAATACGTCCTATCGGCATTGCATTGAAAATACTTGACAAGGTAGTAAACAAAAAGCTTGCTCCAACAGTTGATGCATCAGCAGTTACTCCGTTGTTATAGGTAAAGCATGCAGGAAAAATTATAAGTCCCGACATCAGCGCCACCGAAGTATCAAGTGTAAGAATTGTAAGCGCCTCACCCGGCAAGCTTCTGCCCTTATCTATATAACTTCCGAAAATTGCAATAGAGCCTATTCCTATGCTAAGTGTGAAAAACGACTGTCCCATAGCAGCAGAAATAACTGTCCAAAATCCCAATGTTTTTATACCCTCTGTTGTTGGTATAAGGTAAAATTTGAGTCCTTCAGCCGCATTTGACAGTGTACATGAATACACAGCAAGTCCTATCATAAGAGCGAATAATGCTATCATCATAACCTTGGTAACCTTTTCAACACCCTTTTGAAGTCCAAGTGAACAAATTCCAAAACACACCAGTATAACTGAAAAGGTTGCCACAATAAGCAACATTGGATTGCTGACTATTCCCCCAAACACATCACCTAATTGTTCTGCCGTCTGATATTGCATAATTGAACCATTTGCATATTTTGTAAAATATATAAGCATCCATCCCGAAATCGTTGTATAGAACATCATCAACAGATAATTCCCTATTATTCCGAGATATTTCATAAAGTGCCATTTCTGTCCGGGTTTTTCCAGTACCTCAAATGAAGATGCTATACTTCTCTGGCTTGCTCTGCCTACCGCAAGCTCCATTGTCATTATCGGTAAACCAAGCAACAGCAAAAATCCTATATAAATAAGCACAAACAACGCACCGCCGTATGCCCCTGTTATAATAGGGAAACGATAGACATTTCCAAGACCGATTGCACAGCCTGCTGAAATAAGTATAAATCCAAGCCGCGACGAAAATTTTTCTCTCTGTTTCATAATTTAATATCCTTTCCTTTTGTTTATCAAAATTTATTTTATCACGAAGTGCATATTTTGTCAAATAACTGCTATTTAATATATCATAACAAATATATTCATAAAAACAACGGTCAAAAGACCCGATACAGCAATTGAAAGTCCCGACATCGCACCCTCTGTTTCTCCAAGCTCAATTGCTTTAGACGTTCCGATTGCGTGAGATGCACAACCCAAAGCTATTCCCTTTGCAACAGGATTGTTTATTTTCAGCACTTTAAATACTGTCTCTCCAATAACACTGCCAGCTATACCTGTAAGAACAATTGCCGCAGTTGTAAGTGTTTTTACACCACCAAATTCATGTGACAGCTCCATACCAATTGCTGTTGTAATGGATTTTGGAAGAAGTGTGACATATTGCTCATGATTGAGACTAAATAAAACACTTATTATAAGTACAGTCACAAAGCTTGTTAAAATTCCGCTCACTATTCCAAAAATTACCGCTTTAAAATTTGTCTTTAATATCTTTAATTTCTCATAAAGAGGAACAGCAAGACAAACCGTTGCAGGAGTCAACAGATATGTTACATATTTTGCACTTTGATTATAAATATCATAATCAATCCTTCCAACCGCTAAAACGCAAATAACAATTACAACCGAAACAAGCAATGGATTTAATACTGTCAGCTTAAATTTTTGCTTTAGCTTCATTCCTGCAAGATAGGATAAAATACTAAGACAAAATCCAAAATAAGTAGATAGTCCTATAAATTCCATTTATCTGTCCCCCCTTTTAACAATCTTTTCAACAACTATACCAACAACTCCCATTACAACAGCAGTGCTTAGTGTTACAGTTATCAAAAGCGGTAAAAGTATACTCTCAAGCTCCGATAATACCGTAATTAATGCAACACCGGGAGCAATAAAGGTCACAGGCATGACATTTAATAAAAAATCCGAAACAGGCTTTATATAATCAAGCTTTATAACTTTCGTTAAAAGCAATATAAACATAATTATAAATCCGTATATACTCCCCGGCACACTTAACGGAATAAGATAATTTAAAAGCTCTCCTGCAAAGGAAACAAGAGCTATTATAAGAAATCTCAGTAAAAATTGCATTTTTTATACTCCTCTGTTATATTTTTATTTTCTTGTCATATGATAAATTGTAATTTATGAAAGGGATTGATATTTATGAAATTCTTTGTAATCAAAGCCAAGCATATTTTTATATGTATTTTTTCACTTATTGTTTTATGTGTCTTTGCTGCCTCGGGCGGTATTGGTGCTGTTTTCAAGGTAGGAAACCGTGAAATTCCAATTTACAGTGTACAGCGTGATGATGACAGAATTGCACTAACATTTAACTGTGCCTGGAGTGACGATGACATTGACAGCATTTTAAAAACACTTGCCTCATATGACGTCAAATGCACCTTTTTTATAGTCGGTGAATGGGCAGAAAAATATCCTGACAGTGTTCGTCTTATAAAAGAGCATGGACATGAAATTGCCAATCATTCCTACTCTCATGCACATTACAGCAAGATGAGCAAGTCTGAAATTTTAGCCGATATTGAAAAATGTGATAATTTGCTACATGAAATCACCGGTGAAAAACCATACCTTTTCCGTGCTGCTTACGGCGAATACAACGACAATGTCGTAACAGCCTGCGACGAAAGCGGGCGCTATTACATACAATGGTCGGTTGACAGTATCGACTACGGAGATGCAGGAGGTGATGAAATATATCAGCGTGTTATTTCAAAGACCAAAGCAGGAGATATAATTCTCATGCACACAGGCACTAAAAACACTGCAAAAATTCTCCCCAAAATAATCTCAGAGCTTTCCCAAAAATATACTTTGTGTAAGGTATCTGACATTATATATAAGGAAAATTATATCATAGATGGAACAGGAAAGCAAATAAAAAATTAATTTGTTAAATATTTTTACTCAAATAACAAAAAATATTTACAAACTTCAAATTTTATGTTATACTTTATTTACAAAAACAGTGAAAGGATTGTTACCAATGAGCAATATATGGCATGATATCAGCCCAAGAAGAATTTCACCAAAAGATTTTTTTGCTTGTATTGAAATTCCCAAAGGCGGTAAGAACAAATATGAGATGGATAAGGACACAGGTATGCTGTGCCTTGACAGAGTTTTATACACCTCAACTCACTATCCTGCAAACTACGGATTTATTCCACGCACATACGCATCGGACAATGACCCTCTTGATGTGCTTGTTTTGTGTCAGGAATCAATAGTTCCTATGACATTAGTTCGCTGTTATCCGATAGGTGTTATAAATATGATTGACAATGACAAAAATGACGAAAAAATAATAGCTATCCCATTTAATGACCCGTCATTTAACTCATATAAAGATATTTCCGAATTAGCAACCCACACCTTTGCAGAAATTTCTCATTTCTTCAAGGTTTATAAATCACTGGAGGACACCGAGACTGTTGTCAGTGAAGTAATGGGACATGAGGAAGCCGAAAAAATAATTGCAGACTGCATAAAAGCATATAAGGATATTTTCTGTTAACAGAAAAGAGGTGTAGGTCATGGACGCGTTAACTCAACTCATATCAGATGAGATAAAAAAACAGTATAAAAGTGTAAGACAATTTGCATCAGTTGTAAACATACCACAGACAACTCTTGCAAGCACCCTGAAAAACGGAGTAAAGGGCACAGCATATGAAACGGTTGTAAAAATCTGTAACGCACTTAATATAAAGCTTGTAAATCACGAATATCCGATACTTCTTGATGATGAAACCTTGAAGGCTCTTGATATTTACAGCCGTCTTGATGAGGTCGGCAGGCATACCGTAAATACAGTTCTAAGAATTGAGCACGACCGTCTCAGCTATGACATTACATCACATAAGGTTAACTCTGTATTTACAGATAATAACTAAATACACAAAAAAGGTTTTCCTTTCTAAAAGAAAACCTTTTTTATTTACCTTATTTCTTATCGCTCATAAGCTCTTTAACCGATGTTGCAAGTCCTGCTAAACCTTGAATTTCTGACGGGATAATGATTTTTGTTGCCTGACCGTCTGCCGCCTTTTCAAAACTCTCCAATGCCTTGATTGCAATATATGCCTCTGACGGATTTGACTCATTTATCTTTCTTATACCCTCTGCAATAGCAGTCTGCACTGTCAGAATTGCCTCTGCCTGACCTTGTGCTTCTTTAATCGCAGTTTCTTTAACCGCTTCTGCTCTTAATATTGCAGACTCCTTTTCACCCTCCGCTAAAAGTATTGCAGACTTTTTCTCACCCTCTGCTCTCAATATTGACTCTCTTCTCTCTCGCTCCGCCTTCATCTGCTTTTCCATTGCGTCCTGAATTTCTCTCGGCGGAATAATGTTTTTAAGCTCAACACGATTGATTTTTATACCCCATGGGTCTGTAGCCTCATCAAGAATAGCACGCATTTTTGTGTTTACTGTGTCTCTTGATGTCAATGTTTCGTCAAGCTCCAAATCGCCGATAATATTTCTAAGTGTTGTTGCGGTCAGATTTTCAATTGCCATCATCGGTCTCTCAACACCATATGAAAAAAGCTTAGGGTCGGTAATCTGAAAATATACAACTGTATCAATCTGCATAGTTACGTTATCCTTTGTAATAACAGGTTGCGGCGGAAAATCTACCACCTGTTCCTTTAAATTAACTCTTTTTGCAACCTTTTCAACAAATGGAATTTTAACATGAAGTCCAACATTCCACGTAGCACTGTAACCGCCAAATCTCTCAATTATATATGCGTGTGCCTGCGGCACAATCTTTATATTTGCAACTATTGCAATAAGCAACAAAACCAACAAAATCAAAATAAATTCCATATATCATTCTCCTCTCAATTATCTCTTTACAACGAGCTTTACTCCCTCAATTGCGGTAACTGTTACAGCATCCCCCTCCGGGATAACCTCCCCATCCTCACTTTTCACCTTCCACTCAACATCATTTATTGTAACCTTTCCGGTTTTCTTTAATAAATCAACCTCTTCGGAAATAATTACCTTTTGCCCTACAATTCTGTCAAGATTTGTGTGAGATTTCGGATTTCTAAAGCTTTTTACTGCAATTTTCCTAAGAGCTAATATAAGAATTGCAGAAACAGCAATAAAAATCACTGTCTGAACCGTAATTGATGCACCAAGCATTGCCGCAATAAGTCCTGCCAATGCACCGCCTGCAAACCATATACTCACCAATCCCTGTGTCGTAGCCTCCGCTACTGCAAAAATTACGACTGCCGCCAACCAGAACATTTCATTTGAAATCATAGAAATCCTCCTTTCTTAAATATATTCTATCAAATTTTTTTATAAAAATCAATAGTTATATCAAAAAAGGAGGATTTTGTTAGATTAATTCAAAGCTAAACACGTTAAATGTTTCACATCCCCATGTTTCGTTTGGTACAAGTCTTACTTTAATCAGTTTTTTCCCTACTTCATGCCACACAAGTCTTTGATGATTTTCATCAACAGCTATTACACTTTCGTTTCCGTTTTCATCTGTAAGAACAACTGAATATTCTTTTATAATCGTTTCAGGGAGCTTAAATCTTGGCTCATTTAACTTAAAGTTACATGGCATATTCTGATAATTTCTCTTTAAGTCAGAATCAAAAACTATTCTTATTTTTTGCACAGTCTGAGGTACATCAAAGCTATATTCTATGTAATCACCCTTATTCCCAATCCAACAGTTTTGTGTTTCTCTTTCTATACCATTTCTGACAATTTCCGCATTTGTATGTGCTTTTTTTGTCAGCTCTGAAACATTTCTGTTAAGTCCCGGCAAGAAACAATCGTCCTGCATGAGAAGCTCCTGAACCCTTTTAATATCAACAGTCTGCGGTGTATAGTTTTCATTAATTACAACCGACACAGCCGCTCCCACTGCCTGACCGAGCAACGAACAGGTTTCCATAACTCTTGACGAACTCAATGCCGCATGTGTAACACTTATGTTTCTTCCTGCAAAATATAAATTATTTATATTTCTTGAATAAAGACTTCTATATGTTATTCCCCATGGTGAAGGTGCAGGGTGAAAAATCGTCGAAAGCTCTCCCTTATAGTAAAATCCTTCCGGGAAATGGTCATCCATCTTCCAGCCGGCAAAGGCTACAACATCATCAAATTTTCCACCCGCCTCAACATCATTCTGACTTATGACATATGCACCTCTGTAACGGTTGCTTTCTCTCTTTCCCGGCAAAAAGCCTATCCATTCAAGCTCCCAGTTATCTGCATCTATATCCGAATAATTTTTCATGTAATCCCATACACCATAGCATATTTTTAAAAGCTCATTCCTGCACTCGTCTGTATCATATATACAATCCTTCAAACCTCCTGTTTCTATCCACCAAAAATTATCATTAATGTTTTTCGGTACTCTGCCCGGAAAATCTTCAGGTTTTTCATACTTGTATGCCCATGAAGGAGCTTTGAAATATGTTTTATGGTCTGTTTCTCTCAATTGCATTAAACAGCTCATACCCATAGTCTTTCTATCAGCAACATCAGGAGGAATGGTCTCATTAAATTCCGCTTTAGCCTCTCTTCCGTAAGTAAAGTCTGCACCTGTCAAGGGTGCTAAAATCGAGTCTCCCGAACAGTCTGCAAAATAGTCTGCATTTATTTTATAATAAGTCTGTGAAACACTCTGCCAGCCTGTTACAGATTTTATAGTGTTTCCGTCCATTTCAGCATCAAGACAGCTACAATTTAAGAGTAATTTGATATTAGGCTCTAATATTGCCTTTTCATACAAAACACTGTCCCATATCGGAAATTTATGTGCCGGATTCTGATAAAAATTTTCAAGCTCAAGCTCTTCGATTATTCCCGTCGCACGATACCCCTGTGCACCGCAAACCCACATTCTTATCTCACTTGATGCATTTCCACCGAGCACAGGTCTGTCTTGCATTAAAACAGTCTTTATTCCATGTCTTGCCGCACTAATCGCCGCACAAAGTCCTGACAATCCTCCGCCAACCACACAAAACTGTGCATTATATTCCACTTTTCTCATTAATCTCACCCTTTACAAAATTTATATAATATGCTATAATTATACCATATTATTAAAACTAATCAATACAAAAAAATGTATTAAATCTATAATATTCTGCAAGGTGGTTTTTATGTATATTCAGATTGATGATATAATAGCGTATTTTAAATTACTTGAACATGATTACGGCTTTCATATTTCTTTTCACACTAATAACTGCGGTACTTTTCTCTCAGAAAATGCCGCAAAGATTGGTAAGTTTAACGCACATCACCAAAAATACTGTTCAATTATAAAATCAAAGCTGTACAAATGTTGTCTCAGGCAACAAAAACTAATTCACAGCAACAAAAGCAAGGACATTACCTTCGGCATGGCTCATTGCGGTCTGTGGGAATATATAATCCCCCTTTACCACAACGAAATTAAGCTTGGATTTATTTGTGTCGGCGGTTTTTGCCATGATTACAATAAAAGCGTTGACCGCATTGATAAATATGAAAGCTATGTAAATAAAAAAGAGCTGTTATCATGTCTGGATGAATATAACAAATCTGTACCCAATCTTAATATGATAAAAGCACTTTTTAAGCTACCTGCCGCTTCCCTGTCCTCTCTTATGTATGAACATTACAACAAAGGAAACGCCACGACAAATATATATTCCGAAATCGTGTCATATTTAACACTTAACTATACCTCAAAAATTTACGTTGAGGATATTGCAAAATTTTGTCTTTGCTCGGTGTCTAACATAAATCACACCTTTAAGAAAATAAGCGGTAAGAGCATCAATCGCTATGTAAATGAGTTAAGAATCAAGAAAGCAAAATCACTTTTGAAAAATACTGATTTATCAATCTCTGAAATTGCCGCAAAGGTTGGTTTTTCAGAAACAAACTATTTTACAAATATTTTTACAAAATATGAAAACATATCACCCTCTCAATTCAGAAAATCATAAAACCGGTACAAATTATTGCACCGGTTTTAACCACTTCCTTACAGCTATGCGGTAATCCGCAAATTCGACCATTTTTCTTTTAATTATTCTAAGCTGACGAACTACCGCATACTGCCATTAAAATCTGCGTTATGCAGATTATTTTTATACTGATTCAATCAAAGCATAATTTCCATCATTTCTTTTATAAACCACATTCATTTCATCTGTATTGATATTTTTAAATACGAAGAAATTATGTCCCAGCAAATTCATCTGTAATACTGCTTCCTCCGCACTCATCGGTTTTAACTGAAATCTTTTTCTCTTTACAATTTTAAACTCCTCGTCGTCCTCTCCGTCAGAATACTCGGCACCGCTTAACAGGGTTTCTTCGTCAAGTGCCTCTCGCCTGATTTTCTTCTCAAGCTTTGTTTTATTTCTTCTTATCTGTCTCTCAATTACATCTATGATTTTGTCGGTTGCTGTAAATACATCTGTATCAACCGCCTCCGCTCTGTAAATCATACCTGCCGCATACACTGCTGCTTCAATATACTCTTTTTCCTTAATGGGTCCGATAACTACCCTTGCCTCCGCCTCGTCCCTGAAAAATTTGTCAAGCCTTGCAAGCTTTTTTTCAATGTACTCGGTGTGCTTTTTTGTAACCTCGATTTTTCTTCCAATGATGTTAATCTTCATAAAATCATCTCCTGACGTCTTACTCTCAAAAGCATTTATCCTTACGGATTTTTGCTTTCATATATTATATACCACATTTTTTTCGTTTTAAACATAATTATATTGAAAATTTTAAAAATATTTAGTATAATAGTAAATACAAGGAAAGAAATGGAGTGAATTAGCCATGCTTATGAGTTCTGTTTTTACAGGATTGTATGCCGTGCTTTGCATATTTTGTATAAACTATATCATCAAAAAAAACAAATCAAAAATAAACATCATTATCCCCTGTATAATTATCGCATTTTTACTGCGTATTTTTCTTGCATACACAAATATGGGACACGCAACCGACAGAGGTTGCTTTTCAAGCTGGGCGTCTATGCTTGCTAAGGACGGTCTTACCGCCTTTTATTCATCAGATGCTTTTACCGATTACCCACCCGGATATATGTATATCTTACGGTATATAGGCATGATTAAAAATGCCTTTACTGTGACCCTCGGAATTGAAAATATAATATTAAGACTTCCTGCAATAGTCTGCGATATTATAACAGGCGCTATAATTTATTTTATTGCAAAAAGTAATCTATCAAAAACCGATTCTGGTATTATTGGTGCATTTTATCTTTTCAATCCTGCAGTAATTATAAACAGTTCAGTGTGGGGACAGGTTGACTCTGTTTATCTTGTTTTTATTTTGGCAGGACTTTATTTTCTAATGCAAAAAAAATATTATTTCTTCCTGTTTTCTCTTGCTGTTTTGTTTAAACCGCAGGCACTAATTCTTACACCTGTGTATTTATTTGCTATATATGAATATATAAAGGACAACGGAGTAAAAAGTGTTTTTAAACTTATTCCACATACACTCCTTGCGGTTTTAGTGCTTGTCGCTCCCATGCTCCCATTTGATTT
>JAFQNU010000072.1 GCA_017420825.1 Clostridia bacterium | reverse complement strand
TGAATAATAAAACCATGTTCAAGAAGTTCATCAAGGATTTTTCTAATTTCTGTCGGAGGATCAACTTCATTGAAACCGCATATCTGATTGAATGTCAGGTAATCGTATTCAGGAACTTTTATCATCTGCATATAAATTCCTAATGCACCTAAAGACATTTTTTTAACAAAAATCATTTCTTTTACAACTGCTTCCAATACCAAATCTTTGGCAGGAGCTTTTTTGATTTTGATTATAGCCATATGAAAATCCTTTCTATTGACTCATTATTGATTTTCAAATTACAAAAATGCATAAAAAAAGCGACTTGAGATTTTTCAAGTCGCTAAAAATTTTTTTATTCAAATTCTGATAAAATTATATTCATTGCATCACGTCGTTTTTTATCAAGAACATGAACATATCTGTTCATTGTTGTAGATATATCAGCGTGACCAAGTAAGAGTGAAAGAGTTTTCATATCAATGCCACTTTCTAAGGCTTTCGTTGCAAAAGTATGACGTAAAGCATGAAAATTTGCTTTTTTAATGCCTGCATTTTTAATAATTTTCTCAAATGTTTTCTGTATAGTTTTAGGTTCTACCGGCTTTAAAGGATTTTCTGGTGAGCAAAAAATAAATCCATTTGAACAATATAAATTGTTACAAATGGATTTCCATTCATTTAATTTTTCAATAAAGTTATCATTAACAGGAATATTTCTGACTGACGAATTAGTTTTGGGATAAGATTCATAAATATATGTTTTTGAAACAGCTTTTTCATCAAGTGTGCTTGTTCTGCCAACCGTCTGACGAATTTTAATCTGATTAGCATCAAAATCAATATTTTCCCATTTCAGTCCGCAGACCTCACCAAGACGTATACCGGTTGTTAAAGCAATATATACAGCAAGCTTATATTTGCATGTGCTTCTTTTAAGTTTTGCCAACAATAATTTCTGTTCCTCATTTGATAATACACGCATTTCATGTAATTGCACTGTTGGTAAATTTACAAATTCTACATAATTTTTGCTTATCAAGTCAAACTCATTATGCTTTTTTTAATGCAGCATGCAACATCATTCGTATGTTTCTTAATGTTTTAGGAGATAATCCACCATTTTTACCGTCACATCTTTCTCCAATAGCTTTTTCATTAAAAAAAATCTGTAATGCTTCAGTTTTTAATTCGCTTAATTTCAAATGACCTATTTTAGGACAAATGTGATTGTTGATGTAGCCGTAGTAAGAAACTAATGTTGTTTGTCGAACAGTAGGTTTGGCATATAATTCTAACCATTTGTTGAGCCACTGTTCTAATGTTATGTCTTCCAAGTTGTTTACCTCTTTTCATTAATTTTCAAATGTCATTTTTCAGACATAATCTTAATATATCATAAATCTGAAGACTTGAAAATATGTTAGTGTAAACAACCATATGGCTCATAACCCGAAGGTCGTAGGCTGTCAATAAAGCGACACGGCAGTGGAATAACCTTACACGTAATAAATCCAATCGGACTTACACTAAGTAATTTCGATTTTTTATTGAAAAAATTATATAAATATGCTATTATAAAGAAAGAAAAAATCCGTATAATTTACAATTTGTTTACCTTTTGCTGAATACTCGATTATTTGGTATCTGTTATAATATTGATATCAACAAAAGGAGGTCAATGATATGACAATTAAGTTTAAAGGTATTATGACGCTGTTTACAGCAATGAGCTTGCTTTTATGTACAGCATGCGGTGATGTGGAATGTGAAAATCTTGTGGCTCACAATGATATGGATAAAATCATAAGTGAAGCAAAGATGCCGGCTGAAAACAAATCGGATATGACTGATTTACAGCAGTATGAAAACTACCAGACGGAACTTTATAATAAGGAACTGGATGTAAAAGTGAGGGCTGACGCAAAGATTGATATTCCTCAGACGGATAAGCTGTCAGTTTTCAAGGTTAAGCGAAAGGAGTTTACACAGGAAGAAGTTGACAAGGTAAGAAAGGCATTATTGGGTGATACACAGCTTTGTGACGGTGTAGCTGCTACAATAAGAACAAAAAAAGATGTAGAAGCGGATATGGTGGAAGCAAAACGCTGTATAGAGGCAAATAAAGATGATTCGGAAATGGTTGAAGAATATCAGATGTGGATTAATGAACTTGAGGCAGAGTATGATGCTGTACCAGATAAAGGGAAAATGAATCCAATTGATGCAAAGCTTATCAATGTTTCGGAAAAATATAATGAAAATTCCGAAGATGATTACTGGAGATGGCAGTATGACCTGAATCCTGATGGCGAAGCTTTGTTTACAATGGGTGAGGATAAAAAATCTGTTTTCTATGTTCAGAACAATGCAGATTACGGAAGTAAAATTCACTTTGATTCATCAATGGTCGAAATTGATACGACAGTTGGTGGTTTGCTGTATGATGGTGTGGGTGTCAATGAAACAATTCTGCAAAATCCCATGAATATTAACGGGGTTGAAAATTATATTACACATGGCTATGATATGTGTGATGTCACACAAAGAAATGTTTCTGATAAAATCGTATCATCTTCATTGGAAGATGCACAGAAAAAGGCTGAGGAATTTCTTGCTGAAATCGGAGTAAATGATTTTACATTTTTAGAGGGTGGTCTTTATAATGAGAGTATGAAGTTAAATCAGGATTATTACAGAAGCTGCTATATCTTGAAATACTGCCGTGAAATTAATGGTGTACCGCTTATGCAGACAAGCGGTAAAAAGCATCATGAAGGCTGGGAAGGTGATGAATATGTAAAGCAAGCCTGGTCGGCTGAAATGATAGAGTTTCGTATTGATGATTCAGGTATAATAGGCTTCAGATGGAATTGTCCTCTTGAAATTACAGAAACTCTGGTTGAACAGACAACAATAAAAAGCTTTGATGAAGTAAAAGACACATTTGAAAATATGATTGCTGTTAATAACATAAACGATGAACCTGATGTTTCTACTGAAATAGATATTGACAGAGTAACCCTCAGCTATTCGAGAATAAGTGAAAAGGACAACTATGATACCGGACTTATAGTTCCTGTATGGGCATTTCATGGAAGGGATAAGCTTTCATATTATATGCCTGATGAAAGCTATTACCGTGTTCAAATGTGTATAAATGCCATAGACGGTACTGTTATTGATGAATCGCTTGGATATTAATTAAGGAGAATTAAAATGAAAAAGAGAGTTATGGTTGTGGAGGATGAAGAAGCAATTGCAAAAATGATAGCAATGAATCTTCGTGCTGCCGGAATGGAGCCAGTGATATTTTATGACGGAGAAGCGGCATCACAGTCACTTGCCTCCGACCATAACTATCAGATAGCACTTCTTGATATAATGCTTCCGAAAAAGGACGGCTTTGCTGTTTTTGAGGATATAAAACCTTACGGTATACCTGTGATTTTCCTCACTGCCAAGGATGACCTTGATTCCAAAATCACAGGTTTGCAGGGAGGTGCGGAGGATTACATAGTAAAGCCTTTTGAGGTGCTGGAGCTTCTTGTCCGTATGGAAAAGGTAATGGAGCGAAATAAAAGTACAGATGATATCTTAAATGTCTGTGGACTTGAAATTAATCTGTCGGAACACAGAGTAAAACGTGGAACAGAAGAAATTTTGCTTAAGCTTAAAGAGTTTGACCTGTTGGTTGTACTTGCACAAAATAAAAATACTGCTGTTTCCCGCGAACAACTATTGTCATTGGTGTGGGGTTCAAACTATCTCGGAGAAACCCGAACGGTTGATGTTCATATAGGACAACTCAGAAAAAAGCTTAATCTTCATAAGGAAATTGTAACTGTTCCGAAGATTGGTTACCGACTGGAGGACTGACATGAAGCTCAGAACAAAAATCATGGCAATTACAGCAGCTGTTATTATGGCTGCTGTTGCTGTAAACGATACAATAATATGGCTAAGCCAACGCAAATCACTTTATTCGGAAGCTGAAAACAAAGCCTGTCAGCAGATTTATGCTGTTACAAGCGAATATCAGCTTTTCAGCGACAGACTTAATGATGATGTAGGAACTCCGGAAAAGGTTTCTTTTTTCAAGTCATTAAGGGACGATTATGTAATATGTGTTCAGAATGAAAAAGAGATATACAATCATACAATACTGACTCCGTATGAGCTTAAAAATGCTGATTACAGTAATTTGTTATTTACGGAAAATAATCAGATTTTATATTCCTATATAAAAAAAGCAGGAAGAAATCTTTTGATAACACATAATATTGTTGCAGAAAATACTCATATCTATTATGTTACCGATATGTATGAGGTTGACTTGCAGATAACAAGGCTTACTGTTTTTATGCTTATTATTTCAATCGGTATTATGGTGTTTGTATTGGTTCTGCTTTATATACTTCTTAAACATGCACTTACTCCGCTTGACCGATTATCCGAAAGTGCAAAGGATATTGCCGATGGTGAATATCAGAAGCGTGTGTTTGTTAAAACCAATGATGAAATCGGAGTGCTGACAGAAAATTTTAATGCTATGGCAGAGGCAGTTGAACAGAAAATATCAGAGCTTAAAGAATCGGAAAATAAAAAAACAATGTTTATGGCAGATTTCTCCCATGAGCTTAAAACACCTCTTACAGCTATTTCAGGTTATGCTCAGAC
>JAFQNU010000071.1 GCA_017420825.1 Clostridia bacterium | reverse complement strand
TTGGCACAACAGTTTTGGCAAAAGAAGAAATGAGTGCTGAATATACTTATGTGGACAAGCTATTTGAGTATGCTGTCGATATGTATGTTGATGAAAGTCTTGATAAGGACGAAATATTAAAAAATGCGATAAATAAATATCTTGAAGAAAATCCTGATGCTGTTATTGATATTTTAAAGGCAGGATTTTCGCAGATTGATGATTATACTGAGTTTTATACTGCAGAAGAATACATATCGTATATCAATGATATTAACCATACATTCTACGGTATAGGTGTAATCATTCAAAAAGACGGTGAATACATCAAAGTAGTAGGAGTTTTAGAGGACGGAACCGCGATAAAGGCAGGAATACAAATAGATGACCTTATAAGTAAGGTTGACGGAGTTGAAATGAGGGGCAAAACAATTGACGAGGTACAACAAGCGGTAGTTGGAGAATTGGGAACACCTGTTGAGGTTACAGTTATAAGAGGTAACGAGGAAATTACATATAATTTATTAAGAGCGAAGGTTAATTCTACAACAGTGAGTCATATAATACTTGACGATAAAACAGCATATGTTTCGGTAATAAATTTTGCTCAGAACACATCACAGGAATTTTCTCAAACACTTGCAGAGCTTGATGAGAAAGGAATTGAAAATATTATTCTTGACCTTAGAAATAATCCGGGAGGATATTTAATTTCTGCAGTGGAAATAGGACAAATGATAGTACCTGAAGGTGTTATTGTAAAAACAATGTTCCGACAAAGTGAAAACAACGAAATATTTTACTCTAATCTGAAAAATCCTAAATATAAATTTGCAGTGCTTGTTAATGAAAATACTGCAAGTGCGGCAGAAATTCTCACAGGTGCGTTACAGGATTCAAAAGTAGGAGTTGTTATTGGCGAACAAACCTTCGGTAAGGCTGTAATTCAGGATATGTTTAATATGAGAGATTATAATGCCATTAAAATAACAACAGGCAGATATTTGACACGTAACGGCAGGGAAATAAACGGAGTCGGACTGGAACCGGATATAGAGGTATTAAATTATACAGTACCAATTGATGTAACAAAGTATGACACCATAAATTATCAAAGCACATCAAAAATATCCGATATAAACGATAATATACCACAGATAAAGGAAAGACTTTCGATATTGGGGTACGTAATGAGTAATTATGATAATGTGTTTGATAATGAGCTTGAAGCGGCAGTTCTTGATTTCCAGAACTCCAAAGGACTTGCTCCAACAGGCAGGCTTGATACTGTAACTATGGTGCAGATTGAAAACGCTTTTGCTCAGGCAGAGGTTTTGTCTGATGAACAGCTCTATACTGCTTATGAACATTTCGGTGGCACAAGGGAAAAGTTTGATGAAATTATCAATAATCAATAATAAAAACGAACGGTTAACCGTTCGTTTTTATTATTGGCGAGTTGTAATAATCGCGCATGTTTTTATCGTTATCTTCAAAGCAAAGAGAATATATATCACCAGATTTTATATCAAGCTTAAATGAAGCGTTGAAATTTTTGAAATCAGATGGCTTTGTTATAATCTGAAGAGAAGATTTTTTCTTTATATCTGATAAAATATCCATACCTACAGAATTCATTCCAAGAACTCTTACGTATCCTGGGGCAGATTTTGAAAGCTCTTTTGTCTGATATAACAATACTGACACTAAAATTCTTGAAAGCTTTGTGTATGTGTATCTTTTTGTTTTTATTTTTTTACATAGCCCATGAAATCCACTGCATTCGTATGCTGAATTTATAAGTCTGTTTTCAAGTCCTTCTGTCACATCGTTTATTTTTTTTAAAATTTCAGGAGGAGTTGTGCGTAAAATGTATATTAAGGCAGTATCAAGTCTTGATATATCGGCTATTGGTGAAGTTTTGTATAAAGCATAGGTGTTTTCGGGAACATACGTGCTGAAATCTTTATTTTCTCTTATAAGAGAGCGAATTGCTGTGGCAGAGGCTATACTTTTATCGAGTGATATATCATGATGCCCTGCGTCTTTTCTTTTAAGAGTAATTGGCGAAATTGTTGAATTAAGTGACTTAAGAGCATGTATATACTCAAGTGCAAGAATATTATTAGGCTCGGTTAATATACCTTCATCAATAAAGGAAGAAAATGCAATAGAACGGGCTTTTGGGTAGCTTATACCTTTATCTAAAAGCTTTTTTATGTATTCAGACACTTCATAAGGCTCATTTGCTAAGATATCTTCAGCTTTAATAAGTATATCAATATCACCACATTCCGAGCCAAAACACAATGAGTTTACAACTCCAAGCTTATCCAATATGGATATTGCACCAAAACTAAATCTTTCTGCGGTATTCACGCTAAAGCACACAGGTAATTCAATAACCAAATCAACACCATTTAACAAAGCACATTCAGCTCTTGTCCATTTATCGAATATTGCTGCATCGCCACGCTGAACAAAAGCACCACTCATTATACATATAACAGCATCATGTTCCTTTTTTATTTCTTCGATTTGATATTTATGACCGTTATGAAACGGGTTATATTCACATATAATAGCACAAATCTTCATATTCATATCCTCATTCTTTTATCATATCTATATTATACACCAAAAAAATAAAAATGTACACTGTTTTTTGATATATTTTATAGATTATTAGTATAAAATATTGACAAAAAGAACACAATGTTGTAGAATATATTGGTGATTATTAAATGATATTTATGAATGGAGAGCAATGCATATGAAATCGGTATATCTTGATAATAATGCAACAACATATATGAAAAAAGAGGTTGTGGATGCAATGCTCCCTTATCTATACGAAAATTTTGGTAATGCATCATCAAAATTTTACCAGATAGGTCGTGAGGCTGAACAGGCTGTTGCGTCATTTCGCGAAAAAATAGCCGATATTTTAGGTGCAAAGCCTAACGAAATATATTTTACCGGTTCTGGATGTGAGGCTGATAACTGGGCAATAAAAGGTATTGCTGACGCGTATAGAAATAAGGGTAATCATATTATAACCTCTCAGATTGAACATCATGCAGTTTTGTCTGCGTGTGAATTTTTGGAAAAACATGGTTTTGAGGTAACATATTTGCCTGTTGATGAGTACGGAATAGTAAATCCGATTGATGTTGAAAAGGCAATAACAGATAAAACAATACTTATTTCTATTATGACTGCAAATAATGAAATAGGAGCAATTGAGCCTATCTGTGAAATTTCAGAAATTGCGAAAAAGCATAAAATAATTTTCCATACAGATGCTGTTCAGGCAATAGGACATATGAGAGTAAATGTTAACGAGCTTGGCGTTGATATGCTATCTCTGTCAGGTCACAAGTTTCATGGTCCGAAGGGAATAGGAGTTTTGTACATCAGAAACGGAATAAGAATTTCAAATCTTATCCATGGCGGAGGTCAGGAGAGAGGCAAACGTGCGGCAACAGAAAATGTTGCTGCAATGGCAGGCATTGCAAAAGCACTTGAAATTGCCACAAATGATCTTGATGAAAACATAAAAAAACTTACAGAAAAAAGAGACAGACTAATAAAGGGAATATCTGAAAAAATACCATACTGCAGATTAAATGGTCCAGTGGGTGATAACAGACTTTGCAACAATGTTAATTTCTCATTTAAGTATATAGAGGGTGAATCAATTCTTATGTTGCTTGATATGAAAGGTGTTGCAGCTTCAAGCGGAAGTGCCTGTGCATCAGGTTCTTTGGATCCTTCTCATGTATTACTTGCAATAGGTTTGCCTCATGAAATTGCGCATGGCTCATTAAGATTAAGTGTTGGTGATGACACAACAGATGAGGATATAGATTATGTATTAGAGGTTTTACCTCCTATTATAGAAAGACTCAGAATGATGTCACCTCTTTATGAAGAAGTAATAAGAAATTCTTGAAAGGAAGATAGATATGTATAGTGAAAAGGTAATGGACCATTTTGCAAATCCGAGAAATGTTGGCGAAATTGAGAATGCTAATGCAGTTGGTCAGGTAGGAAACGCAAAATGCGGAGATATAATGAAAATTTATATGGATATTGAAGATGACAAAATAAAGGATGTAAAGTTCAAGACCTTTGGTTGCGGTGCAGCCATCGCAACAAGCTCTATGGCAACTGAAATGGTAAAGGGCAAGACTGTAAAAGAAGCTTTAGAGCTTACAAACAAAGCAGTAATGGAGGCTCTTGATGGTCTTCCGCCTGAAAAGGTTCATTGTTCTGTTCTTGCTGAGGAGGCAATACATTCAGCAATTGATGATTATTATAAACGTTCAGGAATAAGTCTTGGTGTTGAGCATAATTGCAGTGGTTGCTGTGCAGACTGTTCAAAGAAAAATATTTAATAAAAATCGGACTATATGTCCGATTTTTTTGTTGTTTTGGGTACAATAAGCATCAGGAGTGATTATTATGTGTACTGCAATAAGCTATAAACATTATTTCGGGAGAAATCTTGATTATGAACATGATTTTGGAGAAAAAGTAATAATTATACCAAGAAATCATGCTATAAATGGAATAAAAACAGGAACCGCTATAATAGGGATTGGAACTGTAATTAATAAATATCCTTTGTTATTTGATGCCGTTAATGAGCATGGTTTAGGTGTTGCAGGATTAAATTTCCCCAATAATGCATACTATCATAATCAAAATACAAATAAAGTTAATATAGCACCATATGAGTTTATAACATATATTTTGTCTGAATGTAAAAATATTGATGATGTACAGGCTTTATTGAAACGATTGAATATAGAAAAAAGAGATTTTTCTGATGATTTACCATCAACACCATTGCATTGGTTTATAAGCGATACAAAAAGATCTCTTACTGTTGAAACAGTAAAAGCGGGGCTGAAGGTATA
>JAFQNU010000070.1 GCA_017420825.1 Clostridia bacterium | reverse complement strand
GGCAAACTCAAAGCTGCCATTACTATGTTCTCTTCCGGCTAACACAACCTCATTGTATTCTGCAATTTTAATATATGGCATATCAAAATCTCTTGCCTTTAATTCTGTGCCATTTTCCATTGCCCTGAGATACTCATCCACCTCACAAACAATTGGCTGTATTATTTCATGAAGCTCATCGACCACATCACGAAATCGATTATCCGATGCATAGAACATTCCACCTTCTCTGTCTATCTTAAAAATCTCATTTTCACCTTCGTAGATATCAATGCAGGTATCTCTAAGTTTTGAATTCGTGATACCCTGTTCATTTAATTTACGATGTACCTGTTGCAAAAACTTTTCAACATACATTTCTTTCATCTCCTCTCTAATTTTATATATAAAAAAGACGATAATCTCTTTTTCGAAATTATCGTCTTGATTTCCTTATTCATTTTATTGTTTTACTTGTTCAAAATCGGCTAAAACCACCGATTTTTTGGTCCTCTTGGTCAGAATACCCTTGGCATCTACATAAAATGTCTTTGGTTAATTTTTGTAAAGATGCTTCAAACCCGCATAAACACTGGGAAAATCCGATGTCATCTTCTTTGTACAGTCTTTATATGCTTGTGTTAAGTTAGATCAAAAGATTTTCAATTATAATAATTTAAATTACAATTTACATAAGGGGCTGAAATTCAGCCCCTTACAGTTATTTATGCTCCGATAATTTTTTTCCACTGCTCGTATGCCGCATCCCATTCATCTGAATCCTGTGGAGTATATGTTTCTATGTCAAATGAATTTTTAACAATCTGTCTTGCCTGTTTTAAGTCGGCAATTGCACCTACGCCAATACCTTGAACTATTGCGTTACCCATACTTGTTGCCTCAACAGGACCTGCACTTACAGTTCTCTTTGTAGCATTTGCGGTAAACTGACAAATCATCTTATCCTTAATACCGCCGCCCACAATATTAATAACAGAGTATTTGTTTCCTGTAACATCCTCCATACCCTCAACTGTCTGACGATACTTAAATGCAAGACTCTGTGCAATACATCTTATAATTTCGCCCTTAGTCTGTGGAACTTTTTGTCCTGTCTTTTCACAGTATTCTCTTATTCTCTTTGGCATATTTCCCGGTGTCTGGAATGCAGGATAATCAGGGTCAATAAAGCTTTCAAAAGGAGCCGCTGCATATGCCTGAAGTTCAAGGTCATTAAAGCTTAATTCTTCTCCTTCTCTCTTCCACTGACGTCTTGATTCCTGAATTAACCACAAACCCATGATATTCTTCAAGAATCTTATGGTTTTTTCAACTCCGCCTTCATTTGTGAAATTATATTCCAATGCGTCTTTTGATACATTAGGAGTTTTTAATTCAACACCCATCAACGACCATGTTCCGCTTGAAATATATATAAAATCTTCATTATCTGTTACAGGTACAGATGCAACTGCAGAGCCTGTATCATGTGAAGCCGCTGCAATAACAGGAATTTGAGCAACACCCAATTCTTCTGCAATTTCAGGCAATAACACTCCAACCTGCTCACCAGGATAAATCATTGGTGCAAATATATCTGTCGGCAAATCGAGCTTTTTCAATAAGTCGGTTGCCCATGTATGTGTTCTTGAGTCAAACATCTGTGAGGTTGATGCAATAGTATATTCGCATCTCTTTTCACCTGTAAGTAAGAAATTCAATAAATCAGGCATGAACAGAAGTGTTTTTGCATTCTCTAATGCTACATCACCTGAAAGCTTTGCCGAAAGCAACTGGAACAATGTATTAAACCAGTTAAATGCAATACCTGTTGCTCCAAATATTTCTTCTTTTGAAACCTTCTTAAATGCCTCCTCATACATTCCGTCTGTTCTTGTATCTCTGTAATGATACGGATTTGACAAAAGCTTATCATTTTTATCAAGTAAGCCATAATCAACTCCCCATGTATCAATTGCAATGCAATCTATATCCTTATCTCCTGAATTTGCGCATGCCAATATTCCCTGCTTAATCTCATGGAACAGTCTCATAACGTCCCAGTAAAATCCACCATTCATAACAACAGGGTCATTTGAAAAACGATGCTTTTCCTCCAATGTAATTTTTTCACCATCAAATTTTGCCAACATAGCACGTCCTGATGACGCACCAAAGTCAAACGCCAAAAATTTATAAATTTTTCCCATTTGTAAAACTCCTTTTAAATATTTAAGAAATCGCTGACAATTTGCTGCATCTGCTCTTTCTCACATACCAAGTCAAAAATACGATTTTTATTCTTTAAATCTGCCAAAGATTTAGGTATTGACATACCGCTCTGAACCGATAATTCATCAAGCAATGTAAATTCGTCCTTGCCTACCACGGCCTCACAGCCGCCAAGTGCAATAAGAACACTTTCATTAAATTTGAATGGGCTTGCAGTTGATGCAATAACTGTTTTTGTCATATCACCTGTTTTTTCAATGTATTCATCATGTACAGCCTTAGCAACAGCAGTATGAGTATCAATCACATATCCAAAATCACTCTTGCATTTATTTATCGTAGCTTTTGTCTTTTCATCATCACAGCAGCCTGCAAAGAATAACTCAGAAATCCTTGATTTCAACACTTGTCCAATCTCATATTTACCGTTCTCATTAAGCTCCTTCATCAATGATGCAACCAAAGTATCGTCACCGTTTGAAATATCAAACAAAAATCTTTCAAGATTGCTTGAAATCAAAATATCCATTGAAGGCGAAATTGTTGTATAAAATTCTCTTGTTTTATCATATACACCGGTATTTATAAAATCGGTAAGAACATTGTTCTTATTAGACGCACAAATAAGCTTTGCAACAGGAAGTCCCATTTTCTTTGCATAATATGCAGCAAGAATATTACCGAAATTACCTGTTGGAACAACAATATTTATTTTATCACCAAGGTTAATCTCATTACCCTTTAGCATATCAGCATATGCCGAGAAATAATAAACTATCTGAGGAACAAGTCTGCCCCAGTTTATGGAATTTGCACTTGAAAGCTTATATCTGTTATTAGCAAGAGTTGATTTGTAAACATCGTCTGTAAATATTTTTTTGACACCGTTCTGAGCATCGTCAAAATTTCCGTTAACAGCCGCAACACTTACATTATTTCCCTCCTGTGTAACCATTTGAAGCTTTTGAATTTCACTTACTCCGTCAGACGGATAGAAAACAATAATTCTTGTTCCGTCAACATCACGAAATCCCTCAAGAGCAGCCTTACCTGTGTCTCCAGACGTAGCAACAAGAATAATAACCTCATTATCCTCATTTGTCTTTTTCATTGCAGTTGTTAAAAGGTGTGGCAAAATCTGCAAAGCCATATCCTTAAATGCACACGTCGGGCCATGCCACAGCTCAAGGAAATACTGTGAATTATTAAGCTTGTAAACAGGAGCAATATTTGCTGTTTCAAATTTCTCCTTCGTGTATGCACTGTTTATACAATGTAAAAGCTCCTCTTCGGTATAATCAGTGAGAAATTCCTTTAATATTGTATATGCTCTTTCGTTATATGTCATTTCAGACATTTCATCTATTGTCTGTAGAGATACAGACGGTATACTGTCCGGAACAAACAGTCCGCCCTCTGCTGACAAACCTGTTTTTATAGCCTGTGCCGCACTGACTGACAAGCTTTTGTTCCTCGTACTCTTATACTGCATTTGTAACTTTCCTTTCCTCATAAATTGGGTGATTGCTTATGCAATCACCCCTTTAATTATTTAATGTACTGTTTGATATATTCGGGAGCCTCATCTGCATCCATACTTACTGATATCATTGTTGAAAAACTGAATTTCTTTCCAAGTGCATCTACATTTTCCAAGAACTTATCAAATCCATCAATAGTGTTATTGACAATTTTTAAAATACCGTCAATGTAAATGTTGGTGATGTCAAAGTTTCCGCTGATAATTCCGCATATAAATCCGAAAAATTCATCCCACGAGCCAATATCAAACTCTGATGTGTCTGCCATTCTTACCTTTGATTTGATATCATACATATTTCTGCTTGTATCATTGCTTATAAATACAACATTTCCTGCAGCTACTGCTGCTGCCTCATTAACACCATCAATTAAAACCTTTGTTTTACCGGTTCCTTTTTTTCCAATTAATAATTCTACCATATTAATTTCCTCCTCTAAATTCGTTTTATTAATAATCAGCTTTTTACAGCCGTTTATTTTTAAAGTCTTTTTTCAAGCTCTGCTTTTTGTTCCTCATAACCAGGTTTTCCAAGCAATGCAAACATATTTGCCTTATATGCCTCAACTCCCGGTTGGTCAAATGGATTTACACCAAGAAGATAGCCTGATATTCCGCATGCCTTCTCAAAGAAATAAACAAGATATCCAAAATTATAAGCATCAAACTTCTCAACTGTAACTCTTAAATTGGGGACACCACCGTCAGTATGTGCAAGGCATACACCGTCACAAGCTTTTTTGTTAACAAAATCAACACTCTTTCCTGCAAGGAAATTAAGCTTATCAATATTATCTTCAGTAGCTTCTATAATAATATCATTATTGGGGTTTTCCACAAGAACTGCCGTCTCGAACAAAATTCTCATACCCTCCTGGATATACTGTCCCATAGAGTGTAAATCTGTTGAAAAATCTGCCGCTGCCGGGAATATACCCTTATTGTCCTTTCCTTCACTCTCACCGAATAGCTGTTTCCACCATTCTGCAAAGTAATGGATTGCAGGCTCAAAATTTATCATCATTTCAACATTTTTGCCCTTCTTTAACAGAAGATTTCTTGCAACAGCATACTGATAACACATATTATCGCAAAGATTGTTATTACTGTATTCAACTCTTGCATCAGCCGCACCCTGCATCATCTTATCAATATCAATTCCTGCAGCTGCAATAGGTAACAAACCAACTGCTGTCAAAACTGAATATCTTCCTCCAACATCATCAGGAATTACAAAGGTTTCATATCCCTCTTCATCAGCAAGAGTTTTTAATGCCCCCCTTGCCTTATCTGTAGTTGCATAAATTCTTCCCTTTGCACCCTCCTTGCCATATTTCTTTTCAAGCAAATCCTTAAAAATTCTAAATGCAATTGCAGGCTCAGTTGTTGTTCCCGACTTGGAAATAACATTTACCGATATATCCTTTCCCTCCACTGCATTGAGTAAATCTGCAAGGTATGTTGAGCTTATACTGTTTCCCGCATAATAAATAACAGGTCCTTGTCTCTTTTCCTTATCTATTGAATTATAAAAAGAATTTGAGAGCATCTCAATTGCCGCTCTTGCTCCTAAATATGAGCCACCAATTCCGATAACAACCAAAACATCACTGTCGGAACGGATTTTTTGTGCAGCTTTCTTAATTCTTTCAAATTCTTCTTTATTATAGTTAACAGGTAAATCAACCCAGCCCAGAAAATCTGCTCCCGCGCCGGTTTTTTCATGCAGCATATTATGTGCTGCCTTTACATATTCCTTCATACCGTCGAACTCATGCTGTCCTATAAACGGCAATGCTTTTGAATAATCAAATTTTAAATTATTCATTTTCACCACTCCAAATAATCTATTTTGTTCTTTTAAATATATTTTAATACATTTTCGATATAAAATCAAGTGTTTTTTTATCTTTTTATCACTTTCTGCCAACCTTTACATTTTAATCATTATTATTATTGCATAATAAACAAAATTTTACTTTACATTTTATTAAAAATATGCTATAATTTATAATAGCGATAATTTTGGAGGTATGACTTTTGAGCGAAGAAAACATAAAAATAATTTCACAAAACAAAAAAGCACGTCATGATTATTTTATTCTTGAAACAATAGAAGCAGGCATTGAGCTTTCAGGAACTGAGGTGAAATCCGTTCGTCAGGGAAAGGTTAATCTCACCGATGCATACGCCTCTGTAAATAATGCAGAGGTTTTTATAAAAGGCATGAACATCAGCCCCTATGAGCATGGAAATATATTTAACAGAGACCCATTAAGAGAAAGAAAGCTGCTTTTACACAAAAATCAGATAAGAAAGCTTATAGGTCAGCTTCAGCAACAGGGCTACTCCCTGATACCGCTTAGTGTTTATTTAAAGGGTTCACTTGTAAAAGTATCTCTTGCCCTTGCCAAAGGCAAAAAGCTTTACGATAAACGTGATGACATCGCAAAGCGTGATTCTGACAGACATATTGACAGAGTTATGAAGGACAGACGCAACAGCGGATATTGATGAGGCAAGTACAAATGAAAAAATTTTCAATAATTCTTATATGTATTGCAGGATTTTGTTGGGGACTCATAGGAGTATTTTCAAAGACTCTTTCATCAACTGGATTTTCACCCGTTCAGCTTACCGCACTAAGGTGTTTGGTTACAGCACTAAGCCTTGGCATTTACCTGTTTATTTTTGACAAAGATAAATTAAAAATATACCTGCGCGATATTCATTACTTCATCGGAACAGGTATATTTAGTATATTATTTTTTAATATATGCTATTTTTCAACAGTTGAAACTGTTTCTATTTCTGTTGCGGCTATACTCTTATATACCTCACCATGTATAATCATGCTCCTATCCGCTCCGCTTTTTGGTGAAAAGCTAACCTCAAAAAAGATAATTTCACTTTTAATGTCCTTTACAGGCTGTATTTTTGTCACAGGAATAGCGACCAATAAATCAATACCTGTAACAGGTATTTTAACAGGTCTTGGTTCTGGCCTCGGCTACGCATTATATACTATTTTCTCAAGATTTGCTCTAAAAAAGTATCATCCATTTACCGTAACATTTTATACATTTGTTGTGGCTTCGGCAGGTATTGTACTTTTTTCTGACCTTCCACAATCATTAAGTATGTTATCACATTCTGCTGTATCGGTTTTGTTTGTTGTTCTACTCGGACTTGTTTCAACTCTTACTCCCTTTTTATGCTATACAAAAGGTCTTGAAGGCGTAGAAGCAGGTACAGCATCAATTATCGCCTGTGTAGAGCCGCTTGTTGCAACAATAGCGGGAATATTGATATTTAATGAACAGCTCACCATCTTGAATACAGCAGGTATAATACTGATATTTGCTGCTATTATCCTGATTAACTTAAATAATTTCCCCAAAAAATGCAGTTCAAAATGAACTGCATTTTTATTACAAAATTTTATATCCTGCATTAGTATGTGCTTCTATAAGCTCATCGCACATTGAAACAATATCATCAACCGACAGTACAGCCGCTGTATGTGGGTCAAGCATTGCCGCCTGATATATAGTCTCACGTCTTTTTGTAACGGCCGCCTCAATGGTAAGCAGTTGTGGATTGATATTTGTAATATTCATAGCCGCACACTGCAGTGGTAAGTCTCCCACAAAGGTAGGTGTAATTCCGTTTCCGTCTACCATACAGAACACTTCAACACAGGCTTCCTTCGGAAGATTTGTTATATATCCCTTATTTATAACATTTCCGCCAATCTTATAAGGTACATTAGTAATCATTGCCTCAATAATTCTTGACGCATACTCATGACTTCTCTCATGCTTTATTTCGCCGCCTGCAAAAAGCTCTTCCTTCTGCTTTTTCCACTTTTCAATCTGTTCAATGCAACGTCTTGGATATTCATCAAGAGGAATATTATACTTTTCTATAAGTTCAGGATAATTAGGCTTTATAAACCAGGGATTGTATTCCGAATTATGCTCACTGCTCTCTGTGCAATAATAACCCAATCTTCTTATGTACTCATATCGCACCATATCACCATGCTTTTCTGTCGCATTTTTTTCAGCAGCACGTTTTTTTATTTCAGGATACAGGTCATTTCCGTCCTTATCTCTTATTTCCAAAAGCCATCCCTGATGATTTATACCTGCAATCCTGTCAACAACCCCTTCATGCTCCATACCAAGTCCCTTTAACAACCATTCCGAACACCCCTGAACACTGTGGCACAATCCTATTGTCTTAACATTTGTATATCTTTGCATATAACCTGTCAACATTGCCATAGGATTTGTGTAATTTAAAAACCATGCATTCGGACATACTTCTTCAATATCATCAGCAAATTCCTGCATATAAGGAATTGTACGCAACGCTCTGAATATTCCGCCTATTCCCAAGGTGTCTCCTATTGTCTGCAAAAGACCGTATTTTTTAGGAATTTCAAAGTCAATAATAGTACAAGGGTCATATCCTCCGATTTGAACAGCATTAACAACAAAATCACCTACAATGTTACAAAGGACATAAGAAATGAGGCGTTTGACAAGATACACACCTTGCCTCTTGCCTATATTGACTCACACCCTGCTGGCGAAATTGTAAACAGGATTGTTTCCGATGTTGAGC
>JAFQNU010000069.1 GCA_017420825.1 Clostridia bacterium | reverse complement strand
TTCAGTTTTTTCTTTGTCAAAAAGGTTGCCGTCCATTGATGAATAGTATTGATTATCAGCATCAACTCTTATATTCATTATGTTACTGCCCGAAAATGCACCATCACCGATATATTCTACATTTTTTCCAATTTCAATATCTACAAGTCCTACACATCCCAAAAACGTATCTTCACCTATACTTGTCACTCCGTTTCCGATTGTGACATCCATTAAGCCTTCACATTGACCAAATGCATTACTGCCTATACTTTCGACACTGTCCGGTATAATTATCTCAGATAAACCTCTACATTTATAAAAAGCCCATCCGCCTATACTTTTTACACTGTTTCCAAGTGTTACATCGATTAGTTTACTGCATTCAGAAAATGCCCTTTCACCTATACATATTACATTATCAGGAATTACTATTCCTGATAAATTTATGCACCCCTCAAAAGTATAATCCCCTATGCTTGTCACACCATCGGGTATTGTTATATTTACTAAAGAGTCACAGTAACCAAATGTACTATCGGCAATCGAAGTCACATTAACCGATATTACTATTTCAGATAGATTACTGCACCCACAAAACGCACCGTCACCTATACTTATTACTGTATCAGGCATTGATATTTCCATCAAAAAATCACAGTCCGAAAACGCACTATTCCCTATTCGGGTTACACCTTCGGGAACAACATATGAAACATCTGTTTTTCCTGCGGCATATTGTATTAATTCGGTTTGCTCTTTGTTGAAAAGATTACCATCTATTGAAGAATAAAATCGGTTACCGGCATCGACATTAATATTAATCAGACCACACACCGAAAACGCACCTGCACCAATATGCGTTACGCTGTCGGAAATCATAATTTCGCCAAGACTACTGCAGCCAAAAAAAGCACTCTCACCTATGCTTGTTACACTATCTGGTATTACCATCTCAACCAAACTGCGGCAACCGGAAAATGCACTGTCACCTATATCGATTACATTCTCACCAAGTATTACCTCTGTCAGCTCATAACAATCCATAAATGTTTCTGCCGATATATATGTTACTTTTTCAGGAACAGATATACTTTTCAGATTATGGCACATCATAAAAGCTCCCTTATCTATTTGTCTTACACTGTCCGGTATTGTTATATTGGTTATATCAATACAGTTGGAAAAAGCAATAGAGCCAATAGCTACTACAGGATAGCCTTCAATAGTTTCGGGAATATTAACCGTTCCCGATACAGAACTGTCACATCCGGTTATCATCACTTCATCATCAAATATCTCATAAGACAAATAATCATTATATACATTTGCCGAAGACATAACAAAGCAGTGAATATTAATAAAATTACATACAAGCATCAAGGATAAAAGTAATTTCTTTTTCATTTATACATTTCTTCTCTTTCTTTTTTAGTCACCTGTTATTTACAATTTAAAATATTTCCTTTATTTTATCTTCATTCATTTCTGAACCAATAACACAAATTCTTCCGCATACTGCCGGTGTTCCGTATCTTACATCAGGCTCGCCGGGCACATAGTCAAAGTGAATCCATTCGTCGCTTGTTGATGCAACTATCCCCTTTGCTCTTAATATCATTCCGTATTCTTTATTTTCAAGTGTTTTCAATATATCAGTAATTTCATCTACTGTATATTTTTTTGCCGTTTCACATCCCCAGCTTGCGAAAACCTCGTCAGCATGGTGGTGCTCATGTTCATGATGATGTCCGCAACCACAATGCTCGTCATGGTGATGGTGTTCATGTCCACATTCGCAGTGTTCATCATGGTGGTGATGCTCATGCCCACATTCACAGTGTTCATCATGATGATGGTGATGCTCATGTCCGCATCCGCAATGTCCGTCATGCTCATGATGATGGTGTCCGCATCCACAATGTCCATGATGATGTTCAAGCTCCTCTATATCTCTCTTTAATGTATTACTCTTTTCTATAACCGCCAGAATATCAGAGCCTGTCAGTTTATCCCATGGCGTTGTAACAAGGTCTGCATTGTGATTATGCTCCTTAATAAGCTCAATTGCCGTTTGAAGCTTTTCATCTGATGTTGTATCAGTATGGCTCAAAACAATTGATGTTGCATTTTCTATCTGGTCATTAAAAAATTCTCCGAAATTCTTCATATACAGCTTGCATTTAGATGCATCTGCAACAGTTGTTATACCATTGATTATAAGCTCGTCTGCCTCTGCATTCTCAACCGCCTTTATCACATCACTAAGCTTACCAACTCCCGACGGCTCAATGATAATTCTGTCGGGTGAATATTCACTTATTACCTGTTTGAGAGCTTTTGAGAAATCCCCTACAAGACTACAACAAATACAACCTGAATTAAGCTCATTTATCTGTATTCCCGACTCCTTCAAAAATTCGCCGTCAATTCCTATTGTTCCGAACTCATTTTCAATCAATACAAGCTTTTCACCGCTATAAGCCTCTCTGATAAGCTTCTTTATAAGCGTTGTTTTCCCTGCCCCCAAAAATCCCGAAAAAATGTCTACCTTTGTCATAGTGAAATTCCTTTCTGTTTATATTTCTTTTATTAATTTATCATACAATCCACAATCTTTTATTAATTCTATCGTTTCATCAAACGCATAATTAAGCGTGTCAACTGCATGAGAGTCTGAAGATAAAATCAACCGTATGTCCCTGCTTTTCATTTGCCTTAAAATCCATTCCGACGGATATGGTTTTCTTTTATACCCTCTTGACATAGCACCCGTATTAACCTCAAAAACATTACAGTATTTTATTATTTCATCAAGCGCATTTATTGCCATTTTCTGATATTCTGCTGAAAACTCATCAAATAGCGGTTCTGTTTCACTGAATTTTGTTATCAGATCAAAATGTCCTACAAAACTTGGTTTATGTTTTTTTATACCTTCAACTAATGTATTATAATACGCACTGTAAAAGCCTTTGACATCACCGTCAAATCCTTCAATCAGTGCATTTTTTAACCCGTCAGCTGACAAATCAACCTCATAGTATTTATCTTTAGCAAGCAGAAAATGAGCAGAACCGATTGTATAGTCAAAACCGCTATGCATATCAGAGAACGCATCAAGTTCTATTCCCAACCATACATTTATTTGTCCCTTGTATTTTTCTTTAAGTCTTTTTATTTCTTCTATATACCCACCTGTATCCATCATGCAATATGATGTATTAAACGGTGTATATGAGTGTCCTGAAAAACCAATGTCTGAAAATCCATTTTCTATCGCCGACAAAACCATTTCTTCAGCAGTGTTTTTTCCGTCACAAAAGCTTGTATGCGTATGAAAATTATATTTTATCATTACTGCATTTTCTCCTGTTTTACCTTATGGTCAATTATATGCCTTTTCCCAAGTTCTTCCCTTATATCATCAAGAGTTATTCCCATATGACACATCAAAACCATTACATGATACGTGAGGTCTGCAATTTCATACACTGTTTCTTCTTTCGATTCAGCCTTTGCACCAATTATAACCTCTGTTGACTCCTCACCAATCTTTTTTAAAATTTTATCTGTTCCTTTTTCAAAAAGGTAGGTCGTGTATGAGCCTTCAGGCATCTTCTCTTTTCTTTCCATTAAGAGCTTATACAGTTCGTCAATTTTGAACTCTTTCGGTGCATTATCAGCTTTATAGATTTCTGTTGAAAAGCACGAGTCTGTACCAAGATGACAGGCAGGGCCGTCCTTTATAACCTCAATGGTAAGCGCATCATAATCACAATCGACTGTAATTGATACTATATGCTGATAATTTCCCGATGTCTCACCCTTTAACCACAGCTCCTGTCTTGAACGGCTATAAAAACAGGTTAAACCTTTTTCCATGCTTATTTTTAAGCTTTCCTCATTCATATATGCAACTGTAAGAACTTTTTTTGTGTAAAAGTCCTGTACAACGACAGGGATTAAGCCATTTTCATCAAATTTAAGTTTACTGATATCAAACATTTTATTATCTCCTCACTGATATGTTACTCTTATTTAGTTTATTTTTTAAGTCCGAAATACTAACCTGTTTAAAATGGAATATTGATGCTGCAAGTCCTGCGTCAACCTTTTCACATTCTCTAAACAGTGTTACAAAATCTTCAATACATCCTGCTCCACCGCTTGCAATTATAGGTATAGAAAGTTTTTCGCCTATTTTATTCAGCATTTCGATATCGAAGCCTTTTTTCACACCGTCAGTATCTATACTATTAACAACAATTTCTCCCGCACCCATTTCCTGTGCCTGATATGCCCAGCTTACAGCCTCATATTCACTAATTTTTCTGCCGCCCATGGTAAAAACTTTCATTTCATCTTCCACACGCTTAACATCCATAGAAAGCACGACACATTGTGAACCATATTTCTTAGCCGCTTCTTCAATAAGCTTTGGATTTTTTATTGCTCCCGAATTTACACTTACCTTATCAGCTCCGCTTTTTAACACTCTGTCAAAATCATTTATCTCATTAATTCCTCCACCAACTGTAAGCGGAATAAATATGTTTTTAGCTACCTCCTGCAATATATCCGAAAAGAGCTTTCTTTGTTCAAATGATGCAGTTATATCATAAAAAACAAGTTCATCTGCCCCTTCGCTATTATAGAACTTAGCCAATTCAACAGGGTCACTCACGTCCTGAACACCCTCAAAATTCACTCCCTTAACAACCCTTGAGTTTCTTATATCATGACAAGGAATTATTCTTTTAGCAAGCAT
>JAFQNU010000068.1 GCA_017420825.1 Clostridia bacterium | reverse complement strand
TAAATAAAAATTAAACCCGCCTACGTGGCGGGTTTTTATTCTAATTCATCAGCAATTGCCATAATTCTGTTCAATCTGTGATTTACGCCCGACTTCCCTATCGGTTTCTCCAGTCTTTCTCCAAGCTGTTTTAGTCCGTCTTCGGGGTACTTCACCCTCACCTCGGCTATTTCCTGTAAAACATCAGGAAGCTTATTAAGTCCAATTGTTTTCTTGATTTTTTCAATAGCAGAAAGATGTTTTTTATAAGCATCGGCAATTTTATCCATATTGGCATTTTCGCAGTTCATCTGTCTGTTTATATTGTTTCTCACGTCTTTTTCTATTGATATATTGTAAATATCGAATGCAGAATTTGTATCACCTATAATTCCAAGCACATCAGCAATTGCACTGTACTCCTTGACATAAACAACATAGTGTTTTTTTCTGCAGGTTATCTTTGCAGGTATGCTCATATCCTCTAAAAGCTTACAAAGCCTCTCTGCCTCAGACTGGTATTTTGAATCAAATTCAAGATGGTAGCTTTTATGCGGGTCACTTAGTGAGCCACCGCCCAAAAATGCACCCTTTATATATGAATTTACACAACACTCAAAAGGCACAAGGCTTCCGTTATCATCTCCATGCATCATAAGAGCATCACAAATATTCTCAACAGCTGATATATCATCAATCACAATATCATAGAGTCTGCTTTTTGCTTTGTATGAATATTCGGTATTTATCCCAAAATTTTTATATATCAGCTCTTTTGCACACTCTGCAACATTTTTGTTTTCAGTAGCAAATACTATTTTGTCGTCACCAAATCGCCCTGCGTACCGAACCATTGCCGCAAGCTGAGCACGATTACAAAAATCACAGCTATTTTCATTAGCAGATATCCTGTCCTTGATATCTGAAGAAAATGACATCGCCTTCGCCTCCTTTATATTATCTTCTTTATTATTTCAATAAGGTTGTCAACATTGTGTCTTAAAAATTTAGGGTTGTCTGACAACAATTCTCCTAATATCAGATTTGTTTTAACACCTGCAAATCTTTCCTTATTTGTTTTTACGCAGGTTGCACCCTCTATCTCATAGCGTTTTAAAATTTCACCGTTAATCCGGGCGTCATTTGCAATTATGTAGTCCATTATCCCCTCATAGGAGTGTTTTTCTATTGCAGTAAGATGGTCATATACGTCATAACCAAGAGTTTCACCCGGCTGAGTCATAATATTACATACATATATCTTTTTTGCGCTACAGTTTCTCAGTGCTTCAACAATTCCGTCAACAAGCAAATTCGGTATTATACTTGTGTAAAGACTGCCGGGTCCGAAAATTATAACATCGGCATCAATAAGCTTTTTTATCGCCGCATCAACCGCCTTTGCGTGTTTAGGTCTTAATTCTATATGGTCAATTCTTTCCTTACCAATTCTTTTTCCTATACTCGATTCGCCCCATATAATATCACCATTTGAAAGATATGCACATAAATTTATATTGTCGTTTGTAACAGGGATAACCTCACCGTTTGTTTTCATAAGTCTGTTCATCATTTCAACAGCCTCAAAAAAATTATCACTCATAGCATTTAGTGCCGCAATATAAATATTCCCCAACGGATGACCTTTTAATTCCCCTTCGGTGAATCTGTAATTCATTATTTTCTTTTGCTCGCTGTCCGATAAGGCACACAAACAGTTACGTATATCACCGGGAGCAAGCATTCCAAGCTCTTCTCTTAGTCTGCCGCTTGAGCCACCGTCATCTGCAACGGTAACAATAGCACTTATATTTGTAAAATGCTTTTTTAAACCCTCCAACAGCACTGAAAGTCCTGTTCCACCGCCGATTGTAACAATATTTTTATCCATATGTCACCTCCGCTGTTACTTTCCCTTTTCAATATCACGATAAATCATGTTGACTGTATATCCTTTTTTCTTTAAATCCTCACCCAGCTTATTGGATAACGTAACACTTCTGTGCTTACCGCCTGTACAGCCAATAGCAACAGTAACCGACTCCTTGCCCTCATCATAGTAAAGCGGTAACAGGTCATATATCATTTCATACAGCTGTTTATAAAACTTCTGAGTTTCTTCAAAGCTCATAACAAAGTCATATACTTCCTTGTCGTTTCCCGTCTTTTTCTTCAATTCAGGGATATAAAAGGGATTAGGAAAGCATCTTACGTCAAAAACAAGGTCTGCGTCCATTGGCAATCCATATTTAAAGCCAAACGGTATTATATTTATTTTTATACGATTTTCCTCGTCATTATCCGACATATAGATTTTTTTTAGCTTTTTCCACAGCTCATACAATGCAAGATTAGATGTGTCAATAACAAAATCAGCCTCATTGTAAATTGTTTCAAGCATTTGTCTTTCGAGCCTGATACTACCAACAAGACCTTCATCTGAATCAATTGGGTGAGAGTGTCTTGTTTCCTTATATCTTTTAATCAGCACCTCGTCACTTGCATTTACAAACAGTAATGTGTAGTGATAACCGCTTCTTTTAAGCTCCTCAAGATTTGATAAAAGCTCATTAATCATTTCTCCCACACGCATATCTATAACAAGCGCAACCTTCTCAAATTTAGGATTTGTTGTAAAAAATAATTCTGCAAGCTTCGGAATTAGAACAGGCGGAAGATTATCAATACAAAAATACCCGTTATCCTCTAAAAATTTTAATACCTGTGTTTTTCCCGAACCCGAAAGTCCTGTCACAACAGTAAATTTCATTTGCGTTTTCCCTCCTTTCCCGTATCGGAATATTGATTATTTCTCTCCCGTAAGCCTTATTTCAGGCTCTATCTCCACTCCGAATTTTTCTAATACCTTATCCTGCGTATATTTTATTAAATCCACTACGTCCTGTGCGGTTGCATTATCATAATTTACAATAAAACCTGCGTGCTTTGGAGAAATCATTGCACCACCTATTGAATATCCCTTCAAATCGCAATCCTCAATAAGCTTTCCTGCAAAATACCCCTCAGGGCGCTTAAAAACACTGCCCGCACTTGGCATTTCAAGCGGCTGTTTGGTTGTTCTTGCTATGGTTGTTTCTCTTATTTTTTCGTCTATTTTTTCTCGCTCACCTGTACAAAGCTTTATAACTCCCGAAACTATCACAAGGTCACTGTGCATAAAAATACTGTTACGATAACCAAGCTGCATATCCTCTTTTTTTATTGTAATCAGCTCACCGTCTGCTGTCATAGCAGATACCTCAACAATAATATCCGCAATTTCCGCACCGTATGCTCCCGCATTCATGTAAATCGCTCCGCCAAAGCTTCCCGGTATTCCTGAAAGACACTCAAATCCTGTTAAAGAACTCTGCTGTGCGGCATTTGATATCTTTTTGAGCTTTGCTCCTGCCCCTGCGGTAATCATTTCACCATCTACCCGGACGTCATTCATTTTATCGCCTATTTTTATTACAATTCCACGTATTCCCTTATCACTTACAAGTAAATTCGAGCCATTTCCGATTATCATAGGCTTTATGTTATTCTGCTTTGCAATCATCAGGATATTTCTTAACTCTTCCGTTGTTTCAGGCTCACATAATATATCTGCACATCCGCCTATTTTAAAGGTTGTGTGATGTTTCATAGGTTCATTTATCTGTACACATTTGCAAGCCTGTGAAATACTTTCTATAAGCTCCATATATATCTCCATTCTGTCTTTTTTAGTATATTATTCAGAAAGACCGACATTAATACTGAGTTTCTTCCTCCATACGCTTTAAAAGTCTGTTATTAAGCTCAACAGCGGCATTATATCCCATTCTCTTTTGTCTGTTATTCATTGCGGCAACCTCGATTATAACAGCTATATTTCTTCCCGTTTTAACAGGTACTGTCATACTCGACACGTTTATACCCATTACATTTGTATATTCGTCAACCATACCCAGTCTGTCGTATTGCTTACCCTCAACCCATGGTTCAAGATGGATAATAAGGTCTATGCTCTCGGTGTCCTTTACAGCACCCATACCGAATATTTCCTTAACGTCAATTACTCCAATACCCCTCAACTCTACAAAATGCCTTATAATATCGGGTGCTGAGCCTACAAGCGTTTTATTTGATACTCTTTTAATTTCAACGGCATCATCAGCAACAAGACGATGTCCTCTTTTCAAAAGCTCAATAGCCGCCTCACTCTTTCCGACACCGCTCTCGCCCATTATCAGTATTCCCTCACCGTAAACCTCAACCAACACACCATGACGTGTAATTCTTGGTGCTATCTGTACATTAAGGTAACTGATTAACGCACTCATAAGCTCGGAGGTTGACTCCTCACAACGCAAAACCGTTTTATCATATTCCTCTGCAAGCTCAAACATTTCAGGCCCTACCTGCATACCTCTTGTTATGATAACAGCAGGAACGGAGGTTTTAAAAATTTCTTCTAATAGCTTGTACCTCTGCTCATATCCAAACTGGTCAAGATAGGTAAGCTCAACCTTTCCCAAAATCTGTATTCGGTTACTGTCAAAATAATCGGTAAAACCTATCATCAATAAACCCGGTCTGTTGACGTCGGCGCTTTCTATTTCAATATCTTCAAAATTGGTTGATTCATATAACTTTTCAAACTGAAAATCATCAACCACCTTGGACAACGGAATTTTAAATCTTACTTTATCCATGCTCCAACCAATCCTTTCGTAACATGCAAGCAAAATATGCCACATTATATCTACTCTATATTATACAATACTTTTTACTATTTTTAAATAGCATTTGAAAATTTTTTTAAAAAAATGTAGTAAAAATTATCAAATTTAACATTATTTTTGCTTCTTATTTAATTATTTTATTACCATTTCATTACTTTTTTAATTTTTTTACCAAAAACTATTGCAAAATACTTTTTTTTGTGTTAAAATAATTATGTTTTTATGATTGTAATATGTATTGGAGGTGTTTAGCATGGCAAAATGTGAAATCTGCGGAAAGGGCGTTGCTTTTGGAATTAAAGTCAGCCATTCGCACAGAAGATCAAACAGAACCTGGAAACCGAATATCAGACGAGTTAAAGCTATCGTAAACGGCACACCAAAGGCTGTTAATGTATGTACAAGATGCTTACGTTCAGGAAAGGTTACCCGTGCTGTGTGATTACAGAACTGATTGCAGAGGATTATCCTCTGCTTTTCTATTTTGTGAAAAAAATTAAAGCTCAGCTGTACGTTGACAGCTGAGCTTCTGCGTTTTGAGATTATCTAACAATCAGCAACAGTCGTTGTTATTTCCGCCGAATAAGCAGCCATTATTATCTCCGCCATTGCAACAGAAAATTAATACTACAATTATTAAAATCCAAATCCACGAATCATTGTTGTTGCCGCATCCACCAAATAAACTCATATATATGCCCCCTTAAAACATTTTGCAGAAGATAAATCTTCTTAATACAAAATATGTTTTAAGGGAAAAAGTGTTACAGATTTGAGTGTTTTATATCGCTAGTCATATTTCTCAACTTCCCAGTCGAGAATGTTACCGTCAACCGCTTTGATATCGGCAGTGTATTCTTTATAACCGTGTTTGAACTCAATCTCATATACATAGATTCCATTATCACGCTCAAGCTCTACTTTGATAAAGTTTACATCTGCTTCCTTCACATTTGCTTTTTTCAACGCAATTTCCTTTGCTTTATCCTTGCCAATAAAATCTGTTTCATCTATATCAGGTTTTTTAGGCTTCTCATTTTCCTTAACCTTTGTATTATCTTCAATAATCACATCTGCATCGGTGACAGTAGGAAGTTTTTTATTATCATCTTTAATTTCTATTCTTTTGTCCTCTTCGTACCAATAAACTTTTTTACCCATTATTTCGCCTATTGCACGAAGCGGGAGATAGGTTGTGCCGTCATGAAGAAGAGGGTATACACTTTCCCCGTCAACGTTCTTGAAATCTCTTTTAACTCCGTCAATTTCAATCACAAAATCTGTTCTTATCTGTGCTTTTATCACATCAAAAGCCTCTTTTGCGATTGCTCCG
This sequence comes from Clostridia bacterium, assembly GCA_017420825.1. Lineage (GTDB taxonomy): Bacteria > Bacillota > Clostridia > UBA1381 > UBA1381 > RGIG1988. The sequence continues at coordinate 1,799 of JAFQNU010000068.1, read as the reverse complement.
CTACCAAACGCAAACACTAATACAGCAACAATAACCAAATTTCTCTTTTTCTTCATAACTATCATCTCCTTTTTTGTTATTTAACAAAAGGGCATAAAGTAATTCTTTAAGCCCTTTTCCAAAATGCGGACTTTGAAAGTCCACAAACTCTGTCGTTATATTAAGTTAAATATATTTTATTTAAAGTATCTCTTTAAAAGTCCTTCTAAGCCTCTGCCATGGCGAGCTTCGTCTCTTGCCATTTCATGAACAGTATCATGAATTGCGTCAAGTCCATTTTTCTTCGCACATGATGCAAGGTCAAATTTACCCTGTGTTGCACCATATTCGCAATCAACTCTCCATGCAAGATTATCCTTTGTTGTAGCCTTCATGTTAGGTTCTAAGTCCTCACCTAAAAGCTCTGCAAATTTTGCAGCATGCTCTGCCTCTTCATATGCAGCTTTTTCCCAGTAAAGACCAATTTCAGGATATCCCTCTCTGTGTGCAATTCTTGCCATGCACAAATACATTCCAACCTCTGCACACTCACCATTAAAGTTTGCCATTAACTGCTCAAAGATAAATTTCTTATCCTCTTCGCTTATGTCAGGGTTGTTTTTAACTGTCTTGGCATAAACACCATACTCGTGTTCAGCAGCTAGTGCAGCTCCCTCTACCATTTCCTTAAACTTTTCAGCCGGAACCTTACATACAGGGCAAGCAGCCGGAGCTGAATCTCCCTCATGAACGTAACCACACACTGAACAAACAAATTTTTTCATAATAATTTCCTCCCAAAATATAATATAATTTTTAAGACTTACGCCCTATTTACAATATGCACACAATCCATAAAATATAAGATTGCTGCTCTCAACCCTGATATTGTTATGTCTTTGTGCATCGGAGTTTATTTCCTTTGCTAAAGGCACTTCAATATCACTTACGCATCTGCATCCTTTGCAGTAGAAGTGACAATGCGGTTCGACTGTTGCATCATAATGCTCTGTTCCGTCTCCTACATCTATTGAAATTGCTTTTCCTGTCTCGGATAAAAGCTTTAAATTCCTGTATACAGTTGCAAGAGAAATGTTTGGATATTCTTGCTTTAGTTCGGTATAGAGCCATTCAGCAGTCGGGTGAGTTTTAACACTGCAAAGCAGGGCGTATAATGCGTCTCTTTGCTTTGAATGTTTTAATACTCTCTGCATAAGTTTTCTCCTTTCCGATAATGATAATCATTATCGTTATTAATATTATATCACATTTTTTTCATTTGTCAATACCTTTTTTAAATTTTTTTACAAAAAAGACACCTCCATTAATGAAGGTGTCGATACATTGTATCATGATATTGTTTGCAATGTAGCTTGATTAGGTGCAGCTGACACATTTTCTATTAAAAAATTCATGCTTTTTCCGGTTTGAAATACTGCGTCCCTGACAATATCGTCCTTTTTATATACTGTTTTTTTACAAACAGATGTATTTGAAAAAGGATGTGTTGCTGTTATTGTAAATATAAAACGTGTATTATCTTTTAACGGAAATTTAGTTTCATCAATTTTAAATGACACTCTGACAGCATAATCAGTAGTTTTGTTATTGCACTTTTCAATTGTTGTAACTATGCCTTTACGTGTCGGTATATCCGTTAAAAAGGATCTATCATCGCCAGTATCCTCGCAATAGTCTAATGAATAGAAAACATTCATTAATCTTGCACGTGTTTTATTTACAATCTTAACTCTATAAATTACTTCACCATTTTCTTTAGTAACAAGAATAGTTGAAATATTATCGTTTTCTGAAGCTTG
>JAFQNU010000067.1 GCA_017420825.1 Clostridia bacterium | reverse complement strand
GAAACCTTTAATTTCAGTAGTAAGCCTGATTGCGACAAAATGAATATTCTGTTTGGGTATTCAGCTTTTATTAAAGATTTATCAGAAGAACAAAAGGGCAGAGTGGATGTCGAAGATGAAGAATTAGATTTGTAAATTATGGCGAAAAATTTATCAAATGATTGTGAAATCTTGATTATCAAAGCATTATATGTTATAATATATACCAAATGGATTAAAGTAGCGTGATGAAAAATTTTCAAAAAAATATGAAAAAATTTTGTTCACTTACTTGACAAAAGAATATGATAATGTGAGAAATATTTTTTGTAGAAAGGGTAAACTTTATGGCTAACATGACTGTTGCCGAGATAATTGCCAACTTGTTTGAGGGCTTTTGTCAAAACGGCATAATATTTATATGTACACTTCTTATGGCGATACCACTTGGATTAATTATTACTTTTGGTTCTATGTCAAAAATCTGGCCTGTTAAATGGCTGACAAAGACTTTTGTGTGGATAATTAGAGGAACTCCGCTCATGCTGCAGCTGTTCGTTGTTTTATATGCTCCCGGAATACTGTTTGATATGCCTGTTAAGTCAAGAATGACAGCAGTTCTTATTGCATTTGTAATTAATTATGCGGCATATTTTAGCGAAATATACAGAGGCGGTATTGAGGGAATTTCAAAGGGACAGTATGAGGCAGGACAGGTGCTTGGTATGACTAAGGTGCAGGTCTTTTTCAAGGTGGTTTTGTTCCAGGTTGTAAAGAGCATAACACCTCCGATGAGCAATGAAATTATTACACTTGTTAAGGATACATCTTTATCAAGGGTTGTTGGTATTCCCGAAATAATAATGTGTGCCGACAGATTTACAAAATCTGGTCTTATATGGCCTCTGTTCTCAACAGGCTTGTATTTTCTGATTTTCAATGGTGTGCTTACACTGCTGTTCGGTTACATAGAGAAAAAAATGAACTATTATAAGAATTAATAGTTGAAAGGAATAAAGTTATGTCAATATTAAAAATAGAAGATTTACACAAAAGCTTTGGTAAAACAAAGGTGTTAAAGGGTGTCAGCTTTGAAATGGAGAAGGGAGACGTTGTTGCCATACTCGGCTCATCGGGAAGCGGAAAAACAACACTTTTAAGATGTCTTAATTACCTTGAGAAAGCTGATAAAGGAAGAGTATATGTAGATAACAGACTTGTGTTTGATGCGGTGGCAAAGGAAAAGCAGACGGCAAGGCAGATAAGAGAAAATCAGCTTAATTTCGGACTTGTATTTCAGTCGTTTAATTTGTTCCCACAGTATAATGTCCTTGAAAATGTTACATTGGCGCCAAAGCTGCTTGCTAAGGAAAGGGAGGATTTTAAACATAACAAGGCTATTATATATGAAGAAATTGAAAAGAATGCAAAAGAAATTTTAGCAAGAGTAGGCTTGACTGAAAAGCTTAATAATTATCCTTGCGAGCTTTCGGGAGGTCAGCAACAGAGAGTTTCAATTGCAAGAGCATTGGCGCTAAATCCGAAGGTACTTTTCTTTGATGAGCCAACCTCAGCACTAGACCCTGAGCTGACAGGTGAAATTCTAAAGGTTATTCGTGACCTTGCAGCTAAAAGAACAACAATGATTATAGTAACTCATGAAATTGAGTTTGCAAAAAATGTTGCTGACAGAATAATATTCATGGACGGCGGAGTGATTGCTGAGGACGGAACTCCCGACCAGGTAATAAATAATCCTAAAAATGAGAGAACAAGGCTGTTTTTGAGTAAGTTCAATGAGCTTAAATAGTGGGGAATTGTTATGGATAACAGAAAAAGAT
>JAFQNU010000001.1 GCA_017420825.1 Clostridia bacterium | reverse complement strand
CGGGAAGAAAGTTAAGAGTATTTTGTCCGAGGAGGAGGTAATTGATTCGTTATTGATGAATAATAACGCAAAAAAAGGGTAAATTACTAATGGTTGTGTAATTTTTTTTTAAATAAAAAAGGGTTTTTATAAAAAATGTCGAATAATGATTATATGAGACTTATTTTTGGAATGGAAAAGAGGTGACGGACATGCCCTATTACCCTGATGATGTAGTAAATGAGGTTTTTTCGGAAAATGATATTGTTGATTATGTATCTCGGTACGTAAGACTTAAAAAGGTAGGAAATGATTACAGTGGCTTATGTCCGTTCCATAAGGAAAAATCACCATCCTTTCATGTAAGCAGGGACAAGCAGTTATTTCATTGCTTTGGATGCGGTGCGAGCGGAAATCTTGTTCAGTTTGTAATGAGAAGTGAAGGACTTGATTTCGTTGAAGCTTTAAAGCTGTTGGCTGAACGTGCCGGAATAGCATTGCCTGAAAAGGACGATGGTGGTGGAAGTAAAACACAGCTTCTAAAAAAGAAAATATATGAAATGAATAAGCTTGCGGCAAGATTTTATTATGATACATTGGCAAAAACCGATGAAGGTAAAATAGCGACAGCTTATTTTAGGGAGAGAAAAATATCTCTAAAAACTCTTACAACCTTTGGACTTGGCTTTGCTCCCGACAGCTACACAGCATTGAGAGAGTATCTTACAAAACAGGGATATAGTGATGAGGAAATGCTTGAAGCAGGACTTGTAATTCAAAGAGACGGAAAAATATTTGATAAATTCAGAAACAGAGTAATGTTTCCGATTATAGATTTAAGAGGTAATGTAATAGGCTTTGGCGGAAGAATTATGGGACAGGCTGCGGAGAATAATGGATATAAGATACCAAAATACTTAAATTCAGCCGAAACTCCCGTATTTAATAAGGGAAAAAATCTCTTTTCACTGAATCTTGCAAAAAAAAGCTCTCCATATTCAATAATTCTTGTTGAGGGCTATATGGATGTTATTACAGTTTATCAGGCAGGAATTACAAATGTTGCGGCAAGTCTTGGCACAGCACTCACTGAAAACCAGGCAAAGCTTTTAATGAAATATTGTAACGAAATTCTTCTTTGTTACGATTCTGACGGTGCAGGTCAGGAGGCAACTATAAGAGCGATAGAGGTAATAAACAGTGTCGGCGGACGTTCAAGAGTAATTAAATTAAGAGGTGCAAAGGACCCTGATGAATACATAAAAGCCAATGGAAGTGCTATGTTTTTAAAGGCTGTGTCAGAGGCGGTAGCCTCAACGCAGTACAGGCTCAATATCCTGAAGGTGAAATATTCATTTGATTCACCCGAGGGTAAGGCTTTGTTTATATCAGAAGCAGTGCAGGTGTTAAGAAGCATATCGGACGCTGTTACGGTTGACGCATATATAAATCAGATTTCAACCGAAACAGGTATCAGCAGAGACGCAATTTACAGCGAATTTAAAAAACACGTTGCACTTCACTCAAATTCGGAACAGAATGCAGCTGAACGTGAGCTTAAAAAGACAAAACAGGAAAATGAAACAGTAATGATTGTAAATGAAGGCTCAACTAAGCTTTTAGCGGCAGAAAAAAAGCTTATTTATCTGATGTCATCATCAAAAAAGGCGGTTGATACGGTAAAGGAAAGCTTTGAGGTTGAGGATTTTTGTCATCCGATACATAAAAAGTTGGTCGGGATGATGTATGATGCAAGGAAAGAAAACAAATTAATTGAGCTGTCTATGATAATGAATGACTTTGAGGGCGGTGAGGTTAATTATGTTTCAGATATATTTTACAGCTTCGAGGAATTTAAAAATTCGGAGGAGGCAATAGATGAGCTGATACGCAATATTAAAATTGAGAAGATTACAGAGCAGATGAAAAACGAGAAGGATGCAAGAGTTATAGTTGAGCTTACGAAAAAGCTTAATGAGTTAAGGTATGGAGGGTAATTACTATGGCGGATATTGAAAATAAGAAGCAAATTACAAAGGAATTGGTTGAGAGAGGAAAGAAAAAGGGATTGCTCACCCACAGTGAGATTGTGTCGGCATTTGACGAGGTTGAAATAACAGCCGAGGAAATGGAAACAGTCTATGATTTGCTTGAAAAGGAAGCAATTGAAATTGTTGAAAGCCTTGAAAAAGAGCTTGAGGAGATTGAAGTCAGCAAGGAGGAGCTTGAGGATTTATCAATTCCGGAGGGCGTAAGCATTGATGACCACGTTAAGATGTACTTGAAGGAAATAGGTAAGGTAAACCTTCTTGATGCGGCTCAGGAAACAGAGCTTGCAAGAAGAATGTCAGAGGGTGACGAGGTTGCCAAGAAAAAGCTTGCAGAGGCGAATTTGAGACTTGTTGTAAGTATTGCAAAGAGATATGTTGGCAGAGGTATGCTGTTTCTTGACTTAATTCAGGAGGGAAACCTCGGTCTTATAAAGGCAGTGGACAAGTTCGACTATACAAAGGGTTATAAATTCTCAACATATGCTACATGGTGGATAAGACAAGCCATTACAAGAGCAATAGCAGACCAGGCAAGAACAATCAGAATACCTGTTCATATGGTTGAAACTATAAATAAGCTTATCAGAGTATCACGTCAGCTTGTTCAGGAGTTGGGAAGGGAGCCTACTCATGAGGAGCTTGCAAAGGAATTAAATATGTCGTTGGAAAAGGTGAGAGAAATTTCTAAAATTTCACAGGAGCCTGTATCATTGGAAACACCAATCGGTGAGGAGGAGGACAGCCACTTGGGTGACTTTATTCCTGATGATGATGCACCTGCTCCGTCAGATGCGGCAAGCTTTGTACTTTTGAAGGAACAGCTTGTTGAGGTGTTAAAAACTCTTACACCGAGAGAGGAAAAGGTTTTAAAACTACGTTTCGGTTTGGAGGACGGCAGACAAAGAACTCTCGAAGAGGTTGGTAAGGAGTTTAATGTAACAAGAGAAAGAATAAGACAGATTGAGGCAAAGGCTTTGAGAAAGCTTCGGCACCCGAGCCGCAGTAAAAAACTCAAGGACTATCTTGACTAAAACTTTGGAGGAATTATGAACTGGCTAGAAATTATAATATATACTACCGCTGAAGGAATTGAGGCTGTTTGCGGAAACCTTTATCAGGCAGGAATTTTAGGTGTTGAGATAGAGGATGAGGCGGATTTTAAGGGATTTTTGGAAGAAAATAAGCAATATTGGGACTATGTGGACGAGGAGCTTATTAAGCAGAAGGAAAAAGAAACCTGCATAAAGGCATACGTGAGCGATAACGAATCGGGGCATGAGATGCTTTTGCTTGTTAAAGAGGCAATAAACAATTTAAAAGCTTTTGACACAGAGAAAAAATTCGGCAGTCTTGAAATTGAGCTTGCAAATGTAAGTGAAGAGGACTGGGCAAATAACTGGAAAAAGTTTTTTCATCCCATGGAAATTGGTGAGAAAATAATGATAAAGCCTGAGTGGGAGGAATTGAGTGAACCTACCGACAGAATTGTCTTTGAGGTAAATCCGGGAATGACCTTCGGGACAGGCTCTCATTATACAACTCAACTTTGTATTGAAGCACTTGAAAAGTATGTGGATAGTAAAAGTGATGTACTTGATTTGGGATGCGGAAGCGGAATTTTGTCTGTTATAGCTCTTATGCTTGGTGCAAAATCGGCACTTGCGGTTGATATTGATCCTAACTGTGTGAACATAGCGTATGACAACGCAAAAAGAAATGGTGTTGATAAGTCGAAATATACAGTTATTTCGGGTAACGTGATAACTGACGAGAAATTAAAGGCATACATATGTGAGAAAAAATATCCTGTTGTTGTGGCAAATATTGTAGCTGATGTTATAATCGCAATTGCACCGACTGTAAGGGAATGTATAACTGATGACGGAATTTTTATTACATCGGGAATTATAAATGACAGAATTGATGATGTCAAAGCGGCTCTTTCAGATGAGGGCTTTGAGGTTTTGGCGGTAAATGAGCGCAAGGACTGGGCTTGTGTTATATGTCGGTTAAAGAGGGGATAAAATGAGTATTTATAACGTCGGAGTTTCGGGGTATAATGCCTATCTGATACAGGCAGAAAAAAATGTTTTAATAGACACAGTTCCTTTTGAGTATGCAGGCGAGCTTAAAAAAAATATAGGGGAATATATTTCGGTTGAAGAGCTTGATTACATAGTAATTAATCACACATCATATGAGAGATGCTCATCATTGTGTGAGTTGTTAAAAATTAAGCCTGATGTGGCTGTTATATCTACTGTTTCGGGATTGAAGAATATTCACGAGCAGTTAAATGGAGATTTTAATGAGCTTCTTGCAAAAAGCAATATGACACTTCGGCTTGACACAAATAACACGTTGAAATTCTTTATTACACATAATATTGACTGGCCCGACTCAATGATGACATACATGGACGGCATTTTGTTTTCATGTGACGCGTTTTCTGATGAGGGAAAAGGAATAGAGGGATACTATATAGAAAATTTGTCTCATATGTCAGATTTTGTGTATAGTGCAATGTGCTTTTTAGAAACTGTCGATATAGCGAAAATATTACCTGCAAGCGGTGAGGAGATTTCCGATTGTAAAGGTGCGATAAAGCTATACAAAGAGCTTAGTGAGCCGTATGATGGCGATAACAGAAAAGTAAGCGTTATTTATTATTCAAAAACAGGGAATACCGAAAAGCTTGCTAAACGCTGTGAGCAGTTTGGAATTTCAATTTATAATGTGGCAGATTATTCTAAAAAAGAGCTGCTTGATGTTATTTATAAATCAAGAGGAGTCATTTTTGCAACACCTACTCACAACAGAAATATTCCTTTTGAAATGGCAAGTTTGTTAATGTCAATAAATCATTTTAAGATTACCGATAAATTGTTTGCGTCATTCGGCTCATACGGCTGGAGCGGTGAGGCACCGAATTTGGTATATTCAATTTTAAGGGCAAGACATTTTGAAACATATTCATCACCGTTTCGATATTTGTTTTCGGCAGATGAGTTTTCTTTGTCGGAATTTGATAAATTTATTAAAGCTTTTTATGAAAAAATCATTAATATATGATGTAGCTATTGACTTTTGTGCGTAAAAATATTATACTATATATTGTGTTAATTGATGTGGGAGAAGAATATTATGCCAAAATTTTTTGTGCCGAAAGAGAACATATCTGAAAATGAAATAATTATTACAGGTCAGGATGTTTCACATATTTCAAGAGTTTTAAGAATGAAAAAGGGAGAAGAGCTTTTGTTGTGTGATGGCAGAGGAAATGATTACATTGCCGTTATTGGCGATATAATGCAGGATAAAATAAGCTGTAATATACTGGAATGTTTGAAATCGGACACAGAGGCAAATGTCAGAGTTACTCTTTTCCAGGGTATTCCAAAGGCATCAAAAATGGACTATATAATTCAGAAAACCACAGAGCTTGGTATTGATAAAATTATTCCGTGTGCAATGGATAGATGTGTAGCAAGGCTTGATGATAAGGATGCTCAAAAAAAACAACAGCGTTGGCAAAAGCTTTGTGAGGAAGCGGCAAAGCAATCGGGACGGGGAGTAATTCCCGAAGTGGGAATGCCGGTAAGCTTTAAACAGGCAATAGAGCTTATGAAGGACTATGACCTTTGCTTTGCACCTTATGAATGTGAGGAAGAAAACTGTATTCGTGATACACTTTTATCAAAAGAAAATGTGAGAACGGTTGCCTATATGATAGGTCCTGAAGGCGGATATTCATTAGAGGAAAAGGAATATCTTTCAAAATCGGGAATAACAACCGTTACACTTGGAAAAAGAATTTTAAGAACAGAGACTGCAGGCGAGGCGGTTTTGTCAATGATAATGTATGAAATCGGAGATGTAAATTGTCCGTGTTTACGAAAGGGAGAAAAAAGTAATGTTGAATAAAGAAAAAAAGTCGCAGGAGCAACTATTAAACAGAATTTTAATAAATATAGGAGTTGCAGTAATTGCGTTTATATTCTTGTATGTGCTGTATGCAAAGTATTATATGATGCCGTCAGGCATATTTGCAGTCGTGTTTTTAGTTCTTGCTGCAGCAGGGTATATAATGTCCGCAACAAAGGTTATTAAGGTTAAAAATTATGCACATATGTTTCTTGCTTTTAGTTTATGCATGGTATTTACAAATCTGTCGAAGATATGCGGAGCATTCATGGGCATGGAAACATTTATGAAACTGATAAACACTTCTAACATATTTAAGATACTTGTTAACACAAGATATGAGGTAATAATTCTTACATGGCTCGGAGTGCTGTATCTTATCGGAATGTTAATATATAATACTGTTCTGATAAATAAAGCAGGCCGTAAATAAAACGGATATGGCACTCTTAAAAGAGTGCCGTTTTAATAAGAAAGGTTAGATTATATGCTGAGAAAGTATTTTTTTCCTGATGTTATGTATAATTCTGTGCAGGATATAGATGTTGAAGATTTAAAAAAACATGGTATTGATTTTGTTATACTTGATATTGATAATACGCTTGTTCCTTATACAAGCCCTGTTCCTGATGAGAAAGCACTCTCTTTTTTAAACAGCCTTACTCAGAATGAAATCAAATTTTGTTTTGTATCCAATAATAAGCTTAAACGTGTGGAACTATTTAATAAGCAGATAGGGACTTATGCAATCTCAAACGGTGCAAAGCCTCTTTTGACAGGAATAAAAAGAGCTATGCGTGCAATGGGTGCAAAAAGAGAAAATACAGCATTAATTGGTGACCAGGTTTTTACTGATGTTTGCGGAGGGAAAAGAGCAGGTCTTTACACAATCCTTGTAAATCCAATACAGGAATGTGAGAGCAGATTTTTCAGATTTAAAAGACACTATGAGAAAAAAATTATAAAGAAATATAATTCTTGCAGAGGAAGAGTTAACAATGATTGAGATAAGCGGAAAAACACGACAATTAGCAGTAATCGGAAATCCTATTTCACATAGCTTTTCACCACAACTTCACACATATATTGCAGATAAACTCGGACTTGATTATGTATATACTGCGTTGAGGGTGAGAGAAGAAGAGCTTGATAAGGCAATTGAAGGTATAAGAGCATTAAATTTTGCAGGAATAAATATTACATCACCGTATAAGTTTCGGGTGCTTGATATGATGGACGGGTTATCCGATAAAGCAAAAAAATACGGCTCGGTTAATACTTGCGTAAACCGTGACGGTAAGCTTTACGGCTATACCACAGACGCCGACGGATTTTACCGTTCGCTTTTGGTTGAGGGTATAGATATAAAGGGTAAGGATATTTTGTTTATTGGGGCAGGCGGTGCAACTCAGCCTGTTGTGCTGTTGTTTGCCGAGCTTGGTGCAAAAAGTATATCCATTGTAAACAGAACAGTTGAAAAGGCTCAAAGGCTTGCAGAATATACGAAGAAGATTACAGGCTTTGATGTTGAAATTGGTATAAATAAAAAACATTATGATGTTGTGATAAACACCACCACTGTCGGAATGCACCCTGATACTGATAAATGTCCTGTGTCTGATATGCCATACGTTGATGAAAAAACTGCCGTTGCAGATATGATATATAACCCTGAAAAGACGATGTTTTTAAAAATGGCAGAGAAAAAGGGCGCAAAAATTGTTAACGGGCTTGGAATGTTGATTTTTCAGGGTATAATAGCATTTGAGTTGTTTACAGGAGCAAAAGTTACTGATGATATGTATTACGATATAATGCGTGATGTGTTCAAAGCTGAAAAGGAGAAGGCATGAAAGCACTTGCCCAATTATCCGAAAAAGCTTTATTACTGTGCGGAGGGAATCTGTGGATGACAGGCTTTGCTTTGGGAATTGACAGCAAAAACAGTCTGTCAGTTAATTTTTATTATTAGGGTAGAAACAGATATATTTCTGTTGCTATATACATTTTTAAGTTAAGGAGGTGTGTTGGTGTGAAGAAGGCAATTAATATGTTTGCACTTTCAAATGACAGTATGCAGGCAATTTCAGCAAAGCTTGAGGCTTTTGAAGAAAAGGGCGTTAAGGCATCATGCGAGCATTCGGGAGAAATGAATTTTAACGGATGTGCAAAGGGCTACTGCCAGGCTTGGGATTAATTAAAAGGCAGATATACATCGGTCAGATATTTTTTAAATATCTGACCGCTTGTGTAAATTCATAATGAGGTGAAAAGTGATGAGAAAAAATTTAGATAAATTTATGAATAAGCCAGATACAAAAATAGTCAACCTTACATTGACAAACAAATGTAATCTGGCATGTACATATTGCTATGAGCATAATAAGGAAGCTCAGTCAATGACCTTTGAGACGGCAAAAAAGATAATAGACAGAGAAATGACAGCAAATGACGGTTCAAATTTCATGTGTTTGTATTATTTTGGGGGAGAGCCGTATCTTGAGTTTGACTTAATAAAGAAAATACACGCATATATGCAGAGCAAGAAATGGGACAAGGGCTGGTTTGGATTTTCTACAACCAACGGTACGCTTGTGCATGGCGAGGTGCAGGAGTGGCTAAAGGAAAATTCATCGAGCATGGAGGTGTATTTAAGTCTTGACGGCGACAGAGAAATGCAAAACATTAATCGTTCAAATTCATATGACATGATTGATTTGGACTTCTTTAAAAATGAATTTCCATTTGCAAAAATGACTGTATCAAAGGAAACCTTACCAAAGCTTGCTAAGGGTGCAATAGAGCTTCATGAAATGGGTTTTCAGGTGTCTGCAAATTTAGGATACGGGGTTAAGTGGTCTGATGAATCATTAGAAATATTAGGTGAGCAGTTATCTGTTCTTATGGACTATTATTTGGAGCACCCTGATGTTAAGGTTGCCAATATTCTTGATTTGGCAATTATGGATATGCAACCGGGAGCTCCTGTTCCGAAAAGATTTTGCGGTGTCGGTCCTATGATGAAATCATACGATATTGATGGTGAGGTTTATCCATGCCATGCTTTTGCACCATTGTGTATAGGAAAGGATTTGGCGGAAAAGGCAAAAAAGATAGATTTTACCTGCCCTGTTGACCCAAGGAATTTAGATGAGAAGTGCAGAAAATGTCCGGTGATAGGTGTATGTCCGACTTGTTACGGAATTAATATGGGAATTTCAGGAAATATTTATCATATTTGTGATGACCATTGCAGAATGATGAAGATACAGTTTCTTGCCAATGCAATGTTTAAATACAGGCAGTATGAAATGGGATTGCTGAAGCTAAGTGAGGAAGATGAGTGCAGATTGTTGCAAAATATTAAGGCTGTTCAGACGTTAGCACTGTAATGGAGTAAAAGTAATGGATTTTGATATTAAGGATATGGAGCCATTGTGGGGGAAGTGGACTATCGGAAAAGAGCTTGGCGAAGGAGCTTTCGGAAAAACGTGGGAGATACATTCTGACAGAGAGGTATGTGCGCTAAAGCAAATAGACATTTTATATTCCGACATAGACGAAAAAAGAGCCTTTATTGAGGGAATTACAAAAGCGGGGATAAGATATTATTATAAAGCCTTGCTTGAGGATTCACTCGACGAGATAAAAATAATGCAAGGTTTAAAAAAGTGTGAAAATATAGTCGCCTTAGAGGAATATGACGTGATAGAAGAGGATAATTGCGGATGGCACATATTAATGAGAATGGAGCTGTTACAACCGCTTTCAAAATATCTGTATGAGAATGAATTTAATATTAAAGCTGTGGTAAAGCTTGGAACAGATATTTGCAAGGCGTTGGAGGAATGTCGCAAATGCAATATAATTCATAGGGATATTAAGCCTGATAATATATTTTATGACAAATCAAATGATACCTTTAAGCTTGGAGATTTTGGAATTGCGATTGATTTAAAAACTGCTACAATGGTTAATGGCAGACCCGGCACTATCACACATATGTCGCCGGAGGTTTACAGAGGTGAAGAGTATACTTTTGATGATGATGTGTATGCGTTGGGTATAATTCTTTACAGACTTCTTAATTTTAACAGACTTCCGCTTATGAGCATCTATCCTGAACCGTTTACACCAAAACAGCGGAATGAGGCGGCGTATAACCGTCTGAGAGGAGAAAAAATTCCATTGCCTGCTTTGTGTAATAATAGTGACATTACATATAAATTGTGTGAAACAGTTCGCAGGGCTGTTTCTGAAGATAAATCTGAAAGATATATTTCTGCGTATGAATTCAGAAAACAACTTGAATTAGTAATAAATATGATATAATATTGTGCAAAAAATATTTAATATTATCTAAATACAATTCGGTGTGAGTGTGGTAGAATACAAGAAAGTCAATATAGTTTGCATAATTTGTATAATTGAACAATATCGTGTATTGACAGGATATTATGAAAATAATATAATGAGGTATCATATAATAATTGAAAGGAAAATACTATGTTCACATTAGATAACAGAAGGTCATTTATGTTTTCTGCGGAAAACTTAAACGGAGAGCCAAATGGCGGCACAAGAGGAAAGGATTGTGAGAAATTAAATCCACGTATAAGATTAGAGCCGGGTACTACTGCGGTATTATGCGATACCGACGGTCCGGGAATGATTTCAAGTATATGGATTGGCGGTCATAACGGTCATTCAATTATACTGCGAATGTATTGGGATAATGAGGAATTTCCGTCGGTTGAAGTTCCGATGTCTGCTTTTTTCGGTAATTTTTATGATGAGAATGTAAAGGACAGAGACGGAAAATTCATAACCTTAAATTCATCTAAAATCCTGTTTGCTCCATGTAGAGGGTTTAGCTGTTACTGGGAAATGCCATTTAAAAAGCATTGCCGTATAACTGTTGAAAACAGGGGTTATGAGACAAAACCTATTTACTATGCAATAACAGGCTGGCATGGTGAAGTGCCTGAAAATTCGGGATATTTCCATGCACAGTACAGACAGGAGCATCCTGTTGAGAAGGGACGTTCTTATGTTGCTTTAGATGTGGCAGGCAGAGGAATGTTTGCAGGAATTGCAATGGCATCAGGCTTGAACGGTAATAGTACCTGTTGGGTTGAGGGTGAAGTTAAAATGTATATTGACGGTGACCAATACCCAAGAATTAATTATACAGGCACAGAGGATTATTTTTGCGGCTCTTATGCATTTGGCAATGATATAGATAAAGAATATCAGACCTATTCGGGACATTATGTCGGAATGTATGCAATACTTGGAGATATGAGAGATTATTACAATACACAGCAACGCTTTATGATGTATCGCTGGCATGAGAAAGACCCGATATATTTTGAAAAGGGCTTCAAAATGTGTATGGATAACATGGGCTGGACAGGACCAAGATATGACGACTACACATCAGTAGCATTCTATTATATGGATAAGCCCACACAGCTTACCGAAGAATTACCTGAAGATAACGAGCTTGTGATGAAATAAAATAAATTAAATGAGACCTGCTTTTGTAGTAGGTCTTGATTTTTTTGCGATTAAATGTTATAATAAATGTATAATTATGCATAGAAACTCAAAAGGGTGATATAAATGAAAAATATTGTAATTGTTCCAAATGAGAGCAAGGATATTGGTCTTGCGGTTACAAAAAAGCTTATTGCTTTGCTTATTGACAGAGCCAATATACATATGAGCAAGGAATTTTCAGGATATGGAATGAATGTAAGCTATCACAGCGAAGCAGAGCTGTATGATAATGCAGATTGTGTTATAGTGCTTGGCGGTGATGGAACGATATTGCACTCAGCAGAGCCGTGCGGGAGAAAAAATATACCGATAATGGGTATAAATCTTGGCAGAGTCGGATTTATGACCGAGGTAAATGTTTCCGAAATGGAGCAGGCATGTAGTGCTTTGCTTGACAATGACTATAAAATTGAAAAAAGAATGATGATGAGAGTTGAAGTTATAAGAGATGGGGGAAAATGCAATGAGTATATTGCATTAAATGATGCTGTTATTTCCAAATCGGAGTCACCTATGATTTTAATAGAGGTGCATTCTGATGACGAAAAGATAAACGAGTATAGTGCTGACGGTCTTATAATTTCAACACCGACAGGCTCAACAGGCTATTCATTATCTGCAGGCGGTCCTGTTGCTGACCCTACAATGGAGCTGTTTATTGCATCCCCTATCTGTGCGCACATGCTTCATGCACGTCCTGCACTGATTCCGTGTGATAAGCCGATAGAGCTTGGCATAGACAGAGAGCTTGGAAGGGAAGCAGTTCTTACTGTTGACGGAAATGTTAAGGAAATAATAGGTATAAATGACAAAGTTGTAATTTCAAAATCAGAATTTTATGTGAGTATAATAAAGCTTGGAAGTCAATCATTTTATGAAGTTCTTATTGATAAATTAAAATAAGAGAGGTACAGATATGAGGCAGAAACGTCAGTCGCTTATATTAAAGCTGATAACAAATCATGATATAAAAACACAGGAGCAGCTAACTGATGCTTTGAGACAGCATGGATTTGCAACAACACAGGCAACAGTATCAAGAGATATAAAAGAGCTTGGATTGATTAAAATATCTTCATCGGACGGTGGGTATAAGTATGCCGCAAAGCCGTCATCAGGAGCGGTGGGACAAAAGCATATAGATGTTTTTTCAGATACCGTTGTCATGGTTACATCAGCATTGCATACAGTTGTTATAAAAACATATCCCGGTATGGCACAGGCTGTTTGTGCTTCATGTGATATGCTGATAGGAAATAAAATTCTAGGTTCAATAGCAGGTGAGGATACAATACTTATAATAACACATTCTGAACAGGAAGCCTTGAGCTTGTGTGATGAATTAAGAAGAATATTTAAAAACTGAGCCGAAAGAGGAAAAAATAATGCTTAGTAATATTGATATTAAAAATGTTGCGGTTATAGAAAAGCTATCCTTTGCACCGGGGGAGGCTATGACCGTTTTAACAGGAGAAACAGGTGCAGGAAAATCAATTATAATTGACTCTGTAAATCTTATTTTAGGTTCAAGAACAAATAAGGATATAGTCCGTTACGGTGAACCAAAGGCAGTAGTTTCTGCGTGCTTTGACTGTGATGGCGAGATATTTAATATACTTGAAGAAAATGGAATTGACACCGATGACAGTACAGTTATAGTTACAAGAGAAATTACAAGCGAAGGAAAAAGTGTGGCGAGAGTAAACGGTACAATGGTTACAGCCACTTTTTTAAGAGATATATCTCCATACTTAATAAATATACATGGACAGCACGATAACCAATCCTTGTTAAATCGTGCAAGGCACATTGATTATCTTGATGAGTTTTCAAAGGTCACAGATGAGCTTGAAGAATACAGATGCTTATACAATGAGCTTGGAGGTCTTAGAAAGGAACTGGAGTCGCTTAGCTGTAACGAACAGGAGAGATTATCAAGAATTGATTTGTTAAAATATCAGACAGAGGAGCTTTCAAAAGCACAGCTAAGAATAGGGGAGCTAGATGAGCTTGTGGAGGAAGAAAAGCTTATTTCAAACTCGGAGAAAATTTCAGGAGCTGTTATGAGTGCCCTTGATATCATGTATCAGAGTGACAACTGTGCGTATGACAGACTAAACAGTGCTATTGCAAGTCTTTCACAGATTGGCGAATTTAATTCGGATATTGCCGATATTTATCAAAAGCTTTCAGAGGCGTCTTATATTATTGAAGATTGTGCACATGAACTAAGAGCATTCTCGGATAAAATTGAATTTGATGAACAAAGACTTGACGAGGTGAATGAAAGACTTGATTTAATAAAAAGACTTACAAGAAAGTATCAGAGAGATGAAAAGGGTTGTATAGAATATTTAAAAGCTTCCATATCAGAGCTTGAAGCACTTCAAAATTCAGACGAAAGAACACAGGAGCTTCAGGAAAAAATAGAAAAACAATATAAAAAAGTAAAAGAGGCAGGCAAAAAGCTTACTAAAAAGAGGAGTGAGGCAGCAAAACTACTGTCTGCCCAAATCGAAGAACACCTACATGAGCTTGACATGGAAAAGGCTGTATTTTGTGTGAAGATAGAGGAAAAGCATGAATGTTCATCAAGTGGATTTGATGAGGTTGAATTTATGTTTTGTGCAAATCCCGGTCAGCCATTAAAGCCGCTAGCGCAGATTGCATCAGGAGGAGAACTGTCAAGAGTTATGCTTTCTATGAAATCGGTACTTTCTGACGCAGACAGTGCGGACACACTTATTTTTGATGAGATTGATACAGGAGTTTCGGGAAATGCGGCACAAAAAATTGCAAAAAAGCTTGCATTGCTGGGAAAGAAAAAACAGGTTATTTGCATAAGCCATCAGCCACAGCTTGCGGCGGCGGCAAACAATCACTTTAAAATTGAAAAAAGAGTATCTGACGGTGTTACAAGTACAAGCATCCGTCTGTTAGGTGAAAATGATAGAGTTGAAGAGCTTGCAAGAATGATTGACGGTAATGAAATTACCGAGGTAGCAATTAATCATGCAAGTGAAATGATAAAAAGAGGATATTAAAATGAGAGAGAATGCAGTTGTTGAAAGTGTTCAAGGTGAATATGCACTTGTAAAGGTGAAAAGGTCAACCGCTTGCGGAGACTCCTGTGCAACCTGTTCGGCTCAGTGTAAAAATCAGAACAGCAGAATAGAGGTTGAAAACAAGCTTGGTGCAAGAGTGGGAGAAAGTGTTGTTATAGAAATGAAAACATCCAAGGTTTTAAAGTCAGCTTTTATAGTATATATTTTGCCTTTGATTATTCTTTTCGGCACATATTTCGGGGCAGATTTTTTGGGATATAATGAGACAATATCAGTTATATGTTCGCTTGTATCATTTTTTATTACCTTTATTGTTTTGCATTTTGTTGATAAAAGAATAAAGAGTAGTCTTGCAGGTGCAATAGTTGAAATTAATAACAGGACTCTTTGAACCATGGAGGAAACAAGATGGAATATGCATTTATAGTTTTAAAACAGGTGTTGGCAATATTTTTGATTGCTTGTATAGGTATTGTGTGTTATAAGTCGAGGCTGATAACAAAAGATGGCAGTAAATATCTGTCGAATTTGGCTATGAACGTAGTAACACCATGCCTTTTGTTTATGTCATTTCAAATAGACATAAACAGTGAAATTTTAACAAAGCTTGGCATGTCATTATTGTTAAGTATTATATCACATATTATTCTTATCGCATTTGCATATTTAGTGATACAAAAAAAAGAGGACAGGGAGCACAGCATTGAACGCTTTGCCCTTATCTACACAAACTGCGGATATATAGGAATACCGCTTGTGCAGGGCGTTTTCGGAACGGAGGGTGTGCTATATGTTACAGTATATATGACTTTATTTAATATACTTGTCTGGACTCATGGAATAACAATTATTAAGGGAAGCTTTTCAAAAAAAGAGATGCTCTCAATTGTAACATCTCCCTCAATTATTGCTATTGTTCTTGGTATTATATTCTTTGTTGTGAAAGTAAAAGTGCCCGAAATAATTGCAACACCTCTTAATTACGTTGCGGCAATGAATACCCCTTTGCCAATGATAGTTGCAGGTGTTACAATCGGACAGACAAATATTTTAAAGGTTTTGAAAAATACAAGAGTATTGTTGATTACATTTTTAAGACTTGTTATAGCACCATTAATAATAATACCTGTATTGAGTTTTATTCCATGTGATAAAACCGTATTTATGACGGTAATGCTTGCAGTGAGTTGTCCATCTGCGGCAATAGGTACATTGTTTGCAGTTAAGTACAATAAAAATGCCGTTTATTCATCTGAGCTTTTTGCCCTGACAACTGTACTTTCAGCTCTTACAATGCCTTTAATGATTCTATATATGAGTTTATTTAATTAAGCTTTTCAAGCTCACCAACCGAGGGCGTGACATAGACGGTGTTATAGTAATCATAGATTACCATGCCCGGCTTTGCACCGTTCGGTTTTTTTACGTTCTTAATCTGTGTATAATCAACAGGAACATTTGATGATTCACGTGCCTTTGAATAATACGCTGCCAAGCCAGCTGCTTCCTTTATGGTAGATGGCGGTATTTCTTTGTTAACACCTAATTTTATAATGGTGTGTGAGCCATGTATTTTTTTTGTGTGGAACCACATATCCTGAGAGTTTGCAAAACGCAGTGTGAGTGTATCATTTTGAGTGTTATTTTTCCCTACATAGATATCAAAGCCGTCAGAACTGATATAGTGATGAGGCTTTGAGATTGCTTTTTGTTTTTGTTTTTTGTTTTGCAATCTCTTTTTCATATACCCTAATTCGCCCAACTCCAAACGAATTTCATTCAAATCTGACTCTGATTGAGCATTTTGAGTAAGTACAAGAGTTGATTCGAGGTAATCTAAGTCAGACATTGCATTTTCAAGTTGTTTTGCTGCTTCTATTTCTGCAGTTTTTGCCTTTTGATACAGCTTATAATAACGCTGAACATTCTGTGACGGAGATAACATGGGATTTAGCGTTATTGTTATTTCGCCAAGAGCTTCATCATAGTAATTTTCGAGTGTTACAGAGCTGTCACCATTTTGAATTTTATAAATGTTTGTACTTAGAAGGTCGCCTTTTATTTTATATTCGTCCTTTTTTTCTGCATCCTTAACGGTTTTCTTTAAAAGAGCAAGTTTTTTTGAAACTCTTTCTATGCTTGTGTTTAAGATGTGAATAAGGTCGGTACTTTTTTGCTTCATTCGCTCCGCACTGTCACGGTTTTTGTAAAATTCATCAAGCATAGAATTGATATTATTAAAATATTTTTCGTATGCCAAATCACCGTATTGGCAAATGTCGTATGGGGAAAAATCTATACTCTTATTGCTTTTTACATCGTATATTATACATGGCTTTAAAGGGTAAGAGAGAATTGAGTTTAATTCGCATGATATCTTTTCTCGTTGAAGGTTGTCAAGCTCTGAGCAATCTATATTATTTTTACCGATTGCCCTGTAAACAAGCTCTCTTGCAAGAAGAGGAGAAATTCCTGAAACACTGTTCATAATTGCTTTATCGGGCAATTGACCTTGCTTTGTTAAATCAATACTGCCGGTATCAAAGCTTAGTATTGGTGTTTTATTTTGCGGGGGAGGTGTCTGATATGTGAGCCCGGGCAAAATCTGACGTACAGAGCTGACAGAAAAATCAATGTGCTTTATAGAGTCAATAACACCCAAATCCGACCTTGTTAAAATAATATTTGAATGACGTCCCATAATTTCGCAGAATAAGTGTTTTGTGGTTTTGTCGCCCAATTCATCGTAAGAGTCTATGTCAATTCTTATAATTCTTTCATTGTCTATCTGATTAATTCCGATAATTCTTCCGCCTTGTAAATGCTTTCTTAACAGCATACAAAAAAGTGGAGCTTTATCAGGATTTTGCTTTTGTGTTGAAGTAAGATGAATTCTCGGATGGGATGCATTTGCAGAAATCACAAGCTTAAAGGTACCCTTTAAGGATTTTAAAGAAAGCATTATTTCATCATTTTCAGGTTGATAAACCTTTTCTATACGTGCATCACAGATAAGTGTATTAAGCTCATCTGTAAGATATTTAATGGTGATAGTATCAAGAGCCATATTTTCTTCCCTTTCGTAGTGTAAATTGTAATTTATCTAAATAATTTTCTTTATATGCCTTGTGGCATGACAACTTATGTTAACGGCAATCGGCAGACCAGCTATATGTGTTGGAAATACTTCAATATTAACTCCGAGAGCAGTTGTTATACCACCCAAGCCCTGCGGACCAATACCAAGTGCGTTGATTTTTTCTAAAAGTGTATTTTCAAGCTCACTGTAAAATGGGATTTCATTTGGTACATAAATATTCCTTGTAAGAGCTTTTTTTGAAAGAGTGGCTGCTTTATCCATTGTTCCGCCTATTCCGACACCCACAACCATTGGCGGACATGGATTTGCCCCTGCTGTTTTAACGGTTTCAACAACAAAATCAATAACGCCCTGAACGCCATCTGATGGATTGAGCATTTTTACAGCAGATTTATTTTCGCTTCCGAAGCCTTTGGGTGTAAATGTTATTTCTAATTTATCTCCGTCAATAAAATCATAGTAAATGACGGCAGGTGTGTTGTCGTTGGTATTAATGCGGTTGAGGGGGTCACATACAACCGATTTTCTTAAATATCCGTTTGTATATCCAAGAGCAACACCTTTATTTATTGCGTCTGTAATACTGTCACCCTCAACATGAATGTCCTTTCCTATGCTCACGAAAAACACAGCCATGCCTGTATCCTGACAAATTGGCATTTGTTTATCCTTTGCAATTTCAGCATTTTTTAAAAGGTCATCAAGAACACTCTTTGCAACTGCAGAATTTTCATTTTCTTTTGAGCTTTGGAGTGCATTTTTTATATCATCATTTATAAAGCAGTTTGCATCAATACACATTTGCTCCACTGTTTTTATAATTTCATCTGAATGTATTATTCTCATAATTTAATTCCTTTCTATATCAGTACCCAGCTTTCAAACCATTTCAAATAGTTGTAAACATATCGGGGATTTACAGCCATTCCGGATAATACGGGATAAAAAGCAACAAACATCAACACCACTAAAACGGCATACAAATACGGTAATAATTTAAGCTTTTTAAATCTTGACGTGAGGATATGGAGGGTATAGCCTATTGACAGCACCATAAATACAGTGCTTGGGAAATAGTGATATATAAACACAACCCTGTCAACAAACACCCAGGGGATAAGCTGGGCAAGATATCCTATTGAAATAAATATTGCAATTTTATCTTTTTTTATTACAGAGCGGAAAAGCATAAAGATAAGTGTTGCAATTGACGGATACCACACAAGGGGGTTTCCGAATGCACTGATACCTTCCTTTAAGCTTTCGCTTATTTCTCCGCTGTAATACCATATCGGACGTTTCATAATTATCCACTCATACCACATTGAAGAGTATGGATGGGTTGATGATAAAACTGTTTTTGAATGATATATAAACATATCCCTCTGATTTTTTATGATTTCGCCTAAGCCTCCGCCTTCTGACATAAGATATGGGATATATGATAAAACGTATATAATAACAGGTATTATTATAAAGGATAATATGCAAAAAAGCAAGGTTTTAAAGGTGTTTTTTAAAAATACACTGCATATATAGGTACTGTTTTCAAAATCAGGATTTTCCTTTGCAAAAAGGAATTCTCTGTATCTTTTAATCAGTGTCAGGAAGAAAATTACGCAAAGCCCTGCACCTGCATAAATTCCTGTCCATTTACATGCAACACCAAGACCAAAGCTCACACCGCAAAGCAGTAGAGGAACAAATGTCTTTTTAATTGTTGTGTCATAAAAGCTTATTTTGTAATACGAATACATAAAATAGTACATAAGCAGTACAAAAAATGTTATATATACGTCAATTGTTGCAATTCTTGTTTGAGTAAAGTGCATGAAATCAAAGGCGAAAATAACGCATGTTACAAATGAAATATCTGTACGGAGTGTAATTTTCTTTGCAAAGAGGTAGATAAACGGAAGCATTAATATTCCAAACATTACACCCGCAATTCTCCACCCGAAAGGAGTCATGCCGAAAAGTCGGATACCGAGAGATATAAATATTTTGCCAAGCGGAGGGTGAGTCCACTCATACACGTCAAGCCCATGGATAAATTCATAGGCGGTGCGTGCATGATATATTTCGTCAAAATATGTGCTGTTAAAACTGCTTGAGCGCATTGGCACTGTGTCCTGTTCATCAAAAAGAGTGCTTGTTTCAATTGGTATTATCAATGATTTTGTGTTGTCAAAAAATGCAAGCTCTTTTATTGGTGTTTCGTGGTCACTGTAAATTACGGCATACTTTGCATTTATATGGTCAATTGTAATAAATTCCCACTTAAATACTGAGCATTTCTCTATTTTGTGTGTTTGTAATATATTATTATTTTCATCAGAAAACTCAATTGTAACGACATTTTTTTCATCTATCGGAATATTTCCGTTAAATATTGCAATTTCGGATATATTCTTAGTGTTATCAAATGAAATTTCATAATTTTCCTTCAGTAAAAAGTCGGTTTGCGGTGCGGTATGACTTCCAAGACCTGCAAGAGCAACAACTGAGTAGAGTATTGTCACACATGTAATTGCTAAAATGTCTGTGCGTGTAATTTTCACAGACTTTTGAGAGGGTTCAAATCCGTTTAATTGTTTTGGTATAAATAAATTTGATGATTTATCAGTTACGCAGTAGATTGTCATATATGCAAGCAAAATGAGATTTAAAACAGAGGCGAAAATGATAAAAAAGCTCTGATAATATTTTGTCGGATTTGTTTCATACACGAATAAAATCCATGCTGTGTTAATTACCTGTGATATGGTGATAAACAAAAATAACAGAAAATTTTTTCTTTTATCGCTTAAAATAAATGCCAGCAATGCTAAAGCAATTGCACAAAACGCATATCTTTCATGCATTTTAGCAGATAGCATATAGGTAGCAAAATATAAAAATGAACCTGTTATAAAATACTTTGAGCTTGTCCTTGTTTTAAAGTATATAAATCCTGAAATCACGCATATTACTGCAATAAATACATAACCAATAACGGATACTGTTATTGTAAGCTCATTCCAGTTCATGCCAAGCGCTCCCCACAGATTAAAAGCATTTACAGTTGC
This sequence comes from Clostridia bacterium, assembly GCA_017420825.1. Classification (GTDB taxonomy): domain Bacteria; phylum Bacillota; class Clostridia; order UBA1381; family UBA1381; genus RGIG1988. Next base: position 49 of record JAFQNU010000001.1, on the reverse strand, counting down.
ATATTTATATGAAGAAAGAGTGCTGATATATTGAGTTATAACATTATTT
>JAFQNU010000066.1 GCA_017420825.1 Clostridia bacterium | reverse complement strand
TTGAAAGAGAAAGCAGGGTTTGATATTCTTGGGGTGAAACATTGTTATCATTAATGACACTCTGACTTAAAACGTAGGTAAAATCTCCTATCTGTGATAAGAATTTTTCTGTAGACTCAAGCTGTACTTCAGAAATTGGAAGCTGTCCGAGGCACGCTTTTGCGGCAGATGACTGTCGGAATAATTCCGATGAAATGGTACTCATCTGTGTTGCGCTTGATACAAGCATACTTTTTTCTAAAAGAGTATCGATGTCATCAACATAATTTACAAGCTCGTGAAAGGCTCTGTTGTAGTTATTTTCTATCTTTATTTCCATACTTTTTAATGTAAAGTGCTGATAAAAAGCAAATACAACAAAAGAGGCTATTACTGCTGTAAGTATGTGGTATAAATATCTGTGTTTTATTTGCATAGCTTAATCCTTTCTAATTACAAAATCTGTGTTTTCCGATTTGCCTAATAAAGTTTCTTGACCATATCCATGAGCTTGTCGCTGTGTCTGGATTAAAATAATATATAGCACCATAGGTTGGGTCCCAACCGTTCATAGCGTCCTGACAGGCTTTATAAATTGTGGAATTTGGATCAATCGGAACATTAATCTGACCGTCTGAAACTGCGGTAAATGCTCCTGGCTGATATATTACACCTGATATAGAATTTGGAAAGGAGGAGTGCTTAACTCTGTTTAATATTACAGCTGCAACCGCTACTTGTCCCTCATATGGTTCTCCTCTTGCTTCTCCGTTTACCGCTCGAGCCATTAACTGAACATCACCTGCTGAATGTGAGTTTTGTGCATGTGCATTGTAGCTGCTAATCAGCCATATTGCGACAATTGAACAGGCAATCAGAATAATGGCTATAATAATTGTTTTTTTTGTGTTAATCTCGTTCAAAATATCACCTCTTACATTTTTTGTCTTTCATATTTTTGCCTGTATTCGCATTTTTATGTATGGAGTTAAATAAATTCGGCAAAAATCTTTTTCAGAAGGAGAGGTAAAAAATGAAAAATAAGATTTTTGTTGTTATGGCTGTTTTTAATATTGTGGTATGTTCAGTAGTGTATGCACGGGGAATTAATCAGGAGTTGAGTCAAAGTTTGTTAAGAATGCATATTATAGCAAACAGTAACAGTGAATATGACCAGAAGATAAAGCTAGAAGTGAGAGATGAACTTGTAAATATCTTATCTGATGAAGGATATTCAACAAGGGAAGATGTGATAAGAAATCTTAACACCGCACAGGAAAATATAAATCTCTTTCTTAATAAAAAAAATATAGGCTACACATGTGATGTGAGGTATGAAAAATCAAAGTTTCCGTTAAAGAAGTATGAAGATATAATGATGCCGTCAGGCGATTATGAATGTGTAAAGGTTATTCTGGGTGATGGAATAGGTGAGAATTGGTGGTGTATAGCGTATCCGCCTATGTGTTTCACTAAATCCGTTACAGGAAGAGTTGATGATGAGATTAACTCTTTGTTAAAAGAGGAAACATATAATATAATTGCAAGTGATAAGAATGAATATAAAATAAAATTTAAAATAGTTGATGTTATAAATAGTATATGTAACTCCTTATAGAATTTTTTGTTATATTTTTGCCATACATGAATATAAATATATCAAACATTTAAAAGAATATAAGGAGGATAAAAAAGTGGCAGAATATAATATTTATCAGGACATTGCCGAAAGAAGCGGGGGAGATGTGTATATTGGTGTTGTTGGACCTGTGAGAACAGGTAAATCAACCTTTATCAAGAGGTTTATGGACTTGCTTGTTATACCGAATATTGACAATGCTTACAGAGCAGAACGGGCAAGAGATGAGCTTCCACAATCGGCGGCAGGCAGAACAATTATGACAACTGAACCGAAGTTTATACCCGATGAGGCGGTCGAAATAAATCTAGGCGACAATGCAAGCTTGAAGGTCAGAATGATTGATTGTGTAGGCTACATAGTCAACGGCTCGCTGGGCTACATTGAGGAGGATACCCCTCGAATGGTAATGACACCATGGTCACACGAAGCAATCCCGTTCAGTGATGCCGCAGAAATAGGTACAAAAAAGGTTATATGCGATCATTCTGTGGTGGGAATTGTGGTGACAACCGATGGATCTTTTGGTGAAATTCCACGGAATAACTATGTTGAAGCCGAAGAAAAAACAATAAATCA
>JAFQNU010000065.1 GCA_017420825.1 Clostridia bacterium | reverse complement strand
TATGTTATAATACAAATATGGAATTGTTGTGGTTGTTGTATTACATTTATTGTAACACACTCTTTTTCAAATGTCAACCACCACAATAAAAAATATAGGAGGTACGCAAATGACTAAAGCAAATTCAGAAATCAGAACAGCTATGCAAAGCCGTAAAGTTCCTGCATGGGCAATAGGTGCTGAAATAGGTGTACACGAAAACACTATTCTTCGCCGTTTACGTTTTGAACTGCCTGAGCAGGAAAAGCAGAAATTCATGTCTATTATAGACAAGCTCTCAGCATCCGAAGAAGCCAACTAAACCAACGGAGGTACAAATCATGTTTTATGTAAAGACAAAAATCAATGATGAAACAACCATCAGAACAGAGATTACATACGAAAATGTATTTACAGTATGCCCTAAGTGCAACAAGGAACACCATACCGACCTTGTGGGAATTATTGCAAACGGCGGTGACTTACATACAACTACTGAATACTGTACTGAATGTTCAGCAGAGATACAGAACAATGCAAAAAATAACGCCCTTACTGTTGGCGCAGTAAAGACGTTTAAAAGCAAACATTAATAAAAACTGAAAAAAATATTTGCCAGCTCTCATTATAACATTATTCGGGTTAAATTTCAATATGAGAAATAAATCTTCGTGAGTTTAACTGCAAATTCATGTAAAGTAAATCCGATATGTTCAGCCGGGAACACCCGGTGGGAGTTGGCAAATTTAGAAAGGGAAAACAAATGACCGAAAAAAAGTTTTTAACTGTTCGTGAAGTAGCAGCAACAGGGATACTGACGGAATATTCAATCCGGCTCATGCTGAAACAAAAGAAAATCCCTGCAATTTACATAAACCGAAAAGCTTTGATAAACTATCCGCTTTTGCTTGAGGCACTGGATAAGCAGAGTTTACAGCATACTGAATAGGCGGTGATAATTTGAGTTTAATCGATATTTCAAACATCACATCTGAAAAGGTACACATTTTATGCAGTGAGGGAATTACCGAGCATTTCTTTACCATATCCCGTGATGATAAGGAGCTTTCGGAAAATTTCTCAATCATCATGGACAAGGCGAGGGAGTACGGCAAAGAGAACGAAGTATTCTCACACTATCAGCAACAGGCTCAGTTATGGAGTATACCGGAGCTGTGGGAAAAGCCCAAGCCCTTTGGTAATCATATTCCGCCTGTTCCGTTCCCGATGGAGGCATTGCCCGATATGCTGAAAGACTACATAACCGAGATTTCACGCAACATACAGGTATACCCCGAAATGTGTATACTTCCTGCATTGTCGGTACTGTCAATGTGTGTGCAGGGTAAAGCTGAGATACGCAATCCGGGTGGCGGTAATACCGAAACACTTAATCTCTACACCCTCACAATAGCTGAACCGGGCGAGAGAAAGTCGGGAGTTTTCAAGGCTCTGACCTCTCCTGTTTACAGCTTTCAGCGTGAGGAAAACCAAAGACGTGAACCACTTATGAGGGAGTATAACATTAAAAAGTCGCTCCTTACAAAACAGCTTGAAACGGTATCAAAAGGTAAAAACTGCAATCCCGAAAGAGCTATGGAAATATCCGAAGAGCTGGACAGCTTACAGCCTGTCTACCCTCTTACATTAAACGTTACCGATACCACTCCCGAGGCTCTGGCAAGTGAGCTTATAAAGAATAACGAGAGGATTTCGATACTCAGTGACGAGGGCGGTATTTTTGATATTTTAAGCGGACTTTATTCAAGTGGCACACCTAATATAGACCTGTTTTTACAGGCTTATGACGGCGCACCCTACAACGTTATCAGATGTAATCGGCACGCTGTAAACCTTGAAAATCCTCTTATTACGTTCGGCATCATGGCACAGACAGAGCCGTTCAGAAGAGCCATGTCAAACCCTCAGTTTTCAGGGAGAGGTCTTGTTCACCGTTTTATATTTGCATTTCCCGAAAGCAGAACGGGTACACGAACATTTCACAGTGAACCTGTTTCTGATAAGACAAAGCAAGCATACAAACAGCTTATTTACAGACTTTTAAGCATGAAAACTCCTGCTCAGATACCTGTTATCAAATGCGACAGGGAGGCTTATAACCTCTTTAAAGACTACCATGACAGCGTTGAAAGAAAATTTCATGAGGGTAATATATTTGCAGATTTAAAGGAATGGGGTAACAAGCAGGTGGGGCGTGCCTTTAAAATCGCAGGTATACTTCACCTGTGCGAACATGATGCAGACGAGCTTTTAAACGGAGACACTGCCTTTAAGGCAATAAATATTGCTGTGTGGGCGGAAGAGCAGGCTCTTAAAGCGTTCGGAGAATATGCCGACAGCGAAGAAGACAAGCAAGTTAAATATGTTCTTAACAGAATTAAGAAGAGTGGAAGTCGTATGCTTACCAAAAGAGAAATTATGAGAAACTGTCAGAAGTTCAAGACGATTGAAGAACTTGAAGAGCCTTTGGAAATCCTTTTGGATATGGGCTATATAAGAGAAATCAATGTTGAATATTCGGGAGCAGGCAGAAAGCCAAGTCCCTAATATAAAATAAATCCGTTTTTATAATTATTATTCACTGGACAGAATGGACAAAAAGGACAAAACTCTATTCTGTCCATAATAAAATATATTTTGTCCAATTTTGTCCAAATTAAAGAAACTGCATAAACAACGTAGTTTAGGGATTTATTTTAATTCTGTCCATTTTGTCCATTTAGTCCATATAAACATAAAAACAAATTTTAAAGTGAGGTAATGAAATGATAATTTACAATAAAAATAAAATGATACTCAATACAGAAAATATAAGCGTTATAAGTATTGAGCAGGAGAATAGCGGTTATAAACTTGTGGCTTATCATGGCAACAGCGGTTATATTATGGAACGTTCCAAAAATCCCGATGTACTGACCAAAGATTTAAATAACATTATGTGTCATATTTCTACCGGAACAAAGTGTATAGACCTTGAAACGTTAAGACCTTATAAAACTGAATGGAGGTAACAAGTGAATTACAACGAAATTTATACAGTTGAATACTCAGCATCACAGAACTGTTTTCACGTTGACACTCTTGACAAGGTTTTAATGATGAACAGAGTAAACTGCAGAGGTAAAAACAGCGTTGACTATCAGATAATTGATTTATGTAACAGTTACGAGCAGGCTATGGAAAAATGCAGTATGTACAGGAGAACTTATAAAATCTAAGCTGACGTTTTTATATATGAAGCGTGAACGAAGCAAGAGAAATGTTGGTAAATGTTGGAGTTTATAGGAGTTTAACTGTCGAGCAAGGAAGTGATGTAATGACAAACGAACGGTTAGCAGAGTTTATTCAGCAGGGCGGTAATGATGAGCTTATACCGATACTGTGGGAGCGGTCGGTGTCCCGACAGGACAATTTCGCGATATACTTTAAATAAATTTGCAATAAAACTTCGCGAATTTATTTTCCGGTCGAGCCTTATCTAAAAATTTACAGTAAAAGTAAAAGAACGATATGTCCTGCCGAGGGCACTCGGCTGGGATTTGAAACAAAGCTGTTATATGGCTTTCCTGGAAGCTGTCAGAGGGTATAAGGCAGATAAGGTCTTGAAGTTTACGGCTTATCTGTCATATCCTTTCAGAAATGCTGTCAATAACCTTATCGGAGTACGGACAAAGACCCAACAGAACGAGCCTTTAAACAACTGTACAAGTCTTGAAATGCCTGTATCAGATGATGAGAATTTAACTCTTGCTGATACTCTCATTGATGAAACGGCTGTCAATGCTGTGGAT
>JAFQNU010000064.1 GCA_017420825.1 Clostridia bacterium | reverse complement strand
ATACCGCCCTCGAGCTGCATATGTGTATCTGAAAAAACAAGTATTCTCATTAATCGTATTATTCCTTTCGATAAAGCTTTTCAAAATGTGTTTAAATTCTTTTGCAAATTATACCACAATTGTATATATCATTCCATATAAAAAGATGAAAAGAAATAAAAATGTCATGAGAGTGATAAATAAAAAAACATATGTCGGTTTTATTTCAGATTGCGACACTGCTAAATGACAAATTTTTATGTTGTGGGGTGCTATAATATTATTCACTCACCCTAAAAATAAGAAAGAAGGAGATTTTTTATGAACCCACAAATGAACCATCAAAGAAAAGTAAACCTACAAATTCCATTTAAGCCACCCGGACGGAAGGACGTTTTAATGTCATTCATACTCATGGTATGTCAACAGACACAGGTGTTTGGCACATTTCCATTCGGGTGTGTATTCTTTACTGCAATTTCCGAACCGCTTTGTGCTTACCTTTACATACCTGCGCTTATTTTAGGTGCAATATGGGGCGGTGCGTCTGTTATAAAGTATTTGAGCGCCTCTTTAATTATATGGGTAAGCCGTCTGATTATTCCTGAAAAAAATATTAACCATGTCACGAAAGCCGCTCTTTGTGCAGGTGCGGTTTTTGTAGGCGGTATTTACGCAATAGCGGTAAGCTCAACACCTGTCTATTCAGCTGCCCTGCTGTGCGGTGAAGCACTCTTGTGTGCAGTGTGTACACCTGTATTCGAAAATATAAACTCCCTTCTTGAGCAACACCGACGAAATGAGCCTGTGTCAAGAGAAAATGCAATATCGCTTGTGACAGTTATGGCGGTGCTGTTATGGGGATTGGGAAGCATATCGTTGCCATGGGGTATAAGTATAAAGGCAGTTGTCGCAATTTTTGCGGTTTTGTGCATGACTATGTACTCATCCGTTTCCATAAGTGTTACCTTTGCGCTTGTATGCGGTTTTTTGTGTTCTGACAGTACAGGGGCGGCGCTGACTGTTGCTGGTATGTTTGCACTTTGTGCGGCACTTGCGTCTGCTTTGAAATATTTCGGACAGCTTGGTGCTGCGGTAGGTTTTTTGAGCGGTGTAACGATATGCGTGCTTATGCATGGCGAGACGGGTTTTATGTCGGTATCGCTGACAGATATATTTATTGCAACACTTCTGTTTGCGGTAATTCCTGCCAAATATCATCAACGACCGGGAATATTTCTGGCAAACACCTTTAAAAGCGCACCACAGAGAAAGGATTTCAGGATAAGGGAATATATTGTTGAAGAGCTTAACTGTATTTCTCACACCTTCTCCGAGTTTGCAAGGCATTTCAAGGGAAGCTTTCAAAGATTTGAGGAAAATAAATGCTCTCCCGAAACCCTTATATTTGATGAAACAGCTGAGAGAATTTGCTCAAAGTGTAATCGTAATGCCGATTGCTGGGGGAAGGGCTTTAACGATACATATAAATATCTCAATCAGATTATGCAGGTAACTGAAACGTCGGGCGTGTGTACTCTGCACAATGCCCCCATTGTTTTCACGCAGAAGTGCATACAGCCGGAGCTGTTTTTAAATGAGTTTAACCATGCTTATGAATTAAGAAAACAGGAGCTGTTAAAGAATGGCATAAGACTGGGAGAGAGAAATCTTGTTTCCAATCAGTATAGTGAGATATCAAAAATTATAAGAGATTTGTCGGAGGAGATTGAGGGTAGCTTTTTCTTTGATGAGCAAAAGGAGAAGCAAATACTTTTGCAAGCCGCAAAAGACGGAGTGTTTGTAAGAGATGTGAATGTAATACGTGATAAGGACGGATATTATCAGATGTATTTCGCACCGGGAACAGACACGGAAACCGAAAAGGTTATAGATATTGCATCAAATGTTTTAGATACGCCGTTAAAACAGGTCTCATGTAAAAATAAAGCCATCATACGTCTTGCGTGTGACAATAGCTTTGAGGTAAAGGTTACAATCTGTCAGAACAAGAGAGAAAATGAGGAGGTTTGCGGAGACACCGTTACGCATTTTGCCACAGATAAAAATAAGTATTATATAATTCTGTGCGACGGAATGGGCGGCGGTGAGGAGGCAATGCGTGAGAGCAGAATAACAGCAGAGCTTTTGGGAGGCTTTTTAAAGTCGGGCTTTTCGAAGGACAGAGCATTATCACTGATAAACTCAACACTTGCACTGAAAATGGAAAGAGAGGGCTTTTCGACGGTAGATTTGTGTGAAATAGATTTAAGGTCGGGAACTGTTGAGTTTATTAAGGTCGGCGGAGCGCCGAGTTATATAAAAACCGAAGAAGGAATTGAAACAGTGTCTGCAAAAGGACTCCCTGTGGGACTGATAGAGGACATTTTTGCGGATAAAATTTCAAGAACGTTGTCGGAGAATGATAAGCTTGTTATGGTCTCTGACGGAATAAGTGAGGCAGGTTACGGCATGATGAGGGGCGAATGGGTGAAAAAGCTTATCAAGCTTGACGGACTCACCTCACAGGAGCTTGCCAACAGTATAGTAAACAGCGCCCGAAAAAAAATCTACCCAAAACCCAATGACGATATGACCGCCGTAGTTGTGGAGCTTTCAAGGATAGAAAGAGTACTGTGCGAGGAGGCGGTGTAACCAAAGAGTCAGGAACGATAAATATATCGTTCCTGCTTTTTTTGTACTAAACGAAAAACAAAGGGCATATAATTAAGCAAACAAGATATAAAAGAGGTGTACATGAGATGATAGTTTTAAACAACGAACAAGCCTTCTTTTACCACCCGATAATTAAATATATTCCGTCGGGTATAAGGCGGTATATCATGATGTGTGATATAGGTGAATTTGAGGAAATAAGGCTTAAAAGAGGCTTACCCTTATCGGTATGTATTAAATCGGAAAGCTTTTTTATTACAAAGAGCGGAGCTGTTTTAAAATCACCGCAAAATACAATAACAATTTCGGACAAGGATATTGACGAGGCGGTTTCCCTTATATCCAACTGCTCAATGTATGCCTTTGAAGAATGTGTGAAAAATGGGTATATAACAGTAGAAAACGGTTGCAGAGTAGGAATGTGCGGAGACATTATAATGCGTGACGGTAAGGTAAGCACAATAAAAAATATATCAGGGCTAAATTACAGACTTGCAAGGGAGATAAAGGGAGTCGGGGAAGGTGTGGCAGAAAGAATAGTAAGTGCGGATAAGGTTTTAAATACCTTAATTATATCGCCCCCCGGATGCGGAAAGACAACCCTTTTAAGAGACTTGTCACGCATTTTATCGGACAGGGGTTACAAAATATCGGTAGTTGATGAGAGAAACGAAATAAGCGGTGTACAAAAAGGCAGAGCGGGGTTCGATTTAGGTGCGTTGTGCGATGTAATGCAAGGCGGTGAGAAGGCTCAGGTAATAGAGCTGATGACAAGAACAATGTCTCCGCAGGTTATTATAACAGACGAGCTCGGCGGAAAAGATGACGTAAAGGCAATAAAAAAGGCAACACGTTCGGGAGTGGCTGTTGTTGCCACAATTCATGCATCGTGTAAAGAGGACATAAAAAAGTCTGATAAGGAGCTTTATAATTGCTTTGATTGCTTTGTAACTCTTGGTAATAACAAAATAGAGGAAATATATTGCGATGATTAAGGTAATTGGTTCTGTACTGATTATTTTTGCTACCACTCTGTATGGAGTGAGACGTGCGTCAAAATTATCTAAACGTCACAAAACTCTTGAAAAGACAGGACTTTGTCTGCAAGTTATGGAGAATGAAATAAGCTATACCAACTGTTGCATAGATGATGTACTAAATTCAGTGTCACAAATATGTGAATTTGACGGCATATTTAATACCTGTGCCAAAATGAAAGGCTTTGTCAGGGAACGCTGGAGGAGGAGCGTTGTTGAGGACAAGGTAAGGCTTTGCTTAAATAACAGTGATTGTGAAATTTTATTAATGCTTTCGGAAAGTCTTGGCATGGTGTCAAGAGAAGAACAGATAAAAAGTATTATCCATGTAAGAAATTTAATAGAGCAATCCCAAAAAGAGGCATGGGAGGAATATATGCGTGAGGGAAAGCTGTTAAGAGGTCTTGGAGTTGGTGCAGGATTATTTATTATTATATTATTGATATAATTACGGAGGGGTTAAATGAATGTTGATTTGGTTTTTCAGATAGCAGGAGTGGGAATTATTGTAGCGGTTTTAAATCAGCTTCTGGTACGGGCAGGGAGAGAGGAACAGGCATTGCTTACAACAATCGCAGGACTGATTGCTGTTTTAGTTATAGTTGCAAAGGAAATAGGCATTTTGTTTGACACAATAAAGCAGATATTTAATTTCTGAGCGGAGAATTACTATGGATATTTTTGCAGTATGTGCATTGGGAGTAGTAGGAATGTTGCTTGCGGTGATGATAAAGAAAACACGTCCTGAAATGGCAATTGCAATTTCCTTAATAACAGGAATATGTGTCATATTCTACATAACAGACGGACTGACAGAGATATTTTCGGGTTTTTATGAGATAGTTCAAAGAAGCGGAATAAATGAGGAATATTTCAGAGTCGCGGTAAAGGTCTGCATAATTGCCTATATCACACAGTTTGCATCAGAGCTGTGTAAGGACGCAGGCGAGGGAGCAATTGCGGTTAAGGTTGAGCTTGCGGGAAAGGTTTCAATTGTTGTAATGTCTATGCCTGTAATTTCGGGATTTTTACAGGCAATGGGAGGATTACTCACAGGAGTATAAAATACATTATGAAAAGAATAGTATTGGTGATTGTTTTTATTCTGTTTTCCTTTACGGCATATGCCGAGGACTATCAAACTCTTGAAGGGGAAAGCTTTTTTAATGATACTGTGGCAGAGTTAAAGAACGGAGATATGTCGATAAGTGTTGAGAGAGTTATATCATACATATATGACACAATCGTAGGGGAGGTAGGCTCGTCAAGGGATTTATTGTTAAGTATTTTTGTAATTGCGCTTTTGTCAGGGGTTATAGGAGTTTTTAATCAGGGAACAAGCGGAGTCAATGAGGCAGCATTTTTTGCGTGCTTTTGTCTGATGACGATAGCGGTAATAAGAATTATAATTCTTGGTGTAGGGTATGCGTCAGATGTCATTGGCGGAATGACGGCTTTTGTAACCAAGCTTGCGCCCATGCTTGCCGTTTTACTTGTGAGCAGTGGCTACACTGCATCAGCGGCGGCATTTTATCCTGTTTTTTCATCGGCTGTGTGGGTAATCAGCACAATTATGGAAAAATGTATAGTTCCTCTTATCTATATTGGTTGCGTGACAGGAATTGTAAATAATATAAGCCAGAAGGCAAGACTTGATAATATGAACCGCCTTATAAAATCCTTTTCACGCTGGATTTTGACCGGTGTTTTAACAATATTTTCAGCAATAAATGCGATATACGGCTTTTGCACACCCACCCTTGACGGGGTGGGGATAAAAACAATTAAATATGCGGTTGGCAGTATTGTGCCTGTTGTCGGAGGATTCTTATCTGAGAGTATAGAAACGGTAATAGGAGGGGCGCATCTGATAAAGAATGCGGCAGGAACGGCAGGAATTATAACTCTGATTGTCATATGTGCGGCGCCTGCACTAAAAATTACCGCTATAATGATTATGCTAAAGCTTGCATCGGCATTAATTGAGCCTGTGTCGGACAAACGCTATGCCGATATGATAAATGAGGCGGCGGAGGCGGTTACCTCTGCTCTTGCCGCACTTTTAATTGTAACACTGCTTTTCATACTCTCCATTGCAATAATAATTGCATCAACAAATACAATGGTATAAAGAGGTATGGTATGAGAGATTATTTAATGAATATAACAGGGGCGGTGCTAATCAGTGTTTTTTGCGATGTTCTTCTTCCTGATAAGTGGAGTAAATATGTAAAAACAATAACAGGACTTATGATAACGGCGGCAATTATCTCACCTCTTGGTAGCTTTAATATTATCCCTGATATGTCAGGATTTATAAGTGAGGCGGGGAGACTGGAGGAAGAAGGCGAGCAGGTAAGAAATAATATGATTTTAGAAGAGCTTGAAAAAAATATCGAGGAGGATATAAGGGAGAGATTTTTGAAAGAGTTTAATAGAGAGGTTAGTGCAGATGTCAGTGTGGAAACAAATTCAGACAATGAAATCACAGGGGTTAAAAGCATTAGATTGACAGGTAATAAAATAGACGAAAATATGATAAACCGCATTAACGAGATTTATGCCCCGACGGAGGTTTATATAGATGAAGGGTAAAAAAATCACCGAATTTATAAATATTGAGAATAATAAAATAATTTTCATAATAATATTAATTGGAGTCAGTTTTATGCTGTTTGGCGGTATGGGCAATACGAAGAAGGAGAAAAAGGATACACCGATTACTGTTTCCGAGGAAGAACGTTTATGTGATATTCTGTCGCAGATAAAGGGTGTTGGCAGGGTAAGCGTTATGATTACATACTACTCAACAGATGAGCTTGATATTGCCTATGAAACCAATAAGACAAGTACACAGAGGGAGGAGGAAAATTCACAGAATATTCAAAGCAATATAGACTCTCAGGCGGTTATGTCCTCGGGAGAGCCGTTTGTGACAAGGAGTATATACCCCGATGTAAAGGGCGTTGTTGTTGCGGCGGAGGGAGCAGGGGATATAGAGGTAAGGGAGAAAATAATTAAAGCTGTCACCACATCGTTAGGCGTGGGAAGCCATAGAGTGTGTGTAGCGGAGAAAGAAAAGTAATGGAAAGGAATGGGAAAGATGTTAGTATTAAAGAAGAAGGAAATTGTAGCGGCGGCTTTGGTGGTAATGATTGGAGTTGCAGGCTATTTGAACTGGTCATATCAGGACACAGTGTGGGTTACAGACGGTGACGAGTACATAGAGACTGCAAAAAAGCTTGGTGAGGCGCAGTATGTAAGCTCACAGGCGGATAATGTTGAGGATAACGCATCAGACAGCAACTATTTTGCCGAGGCAAAGCTTGAAAAGGAGAATGCACGCTCAAAGGCGCTTGATATATTACGTCAGACGGCTGAGAATGAAAGCTTTGATGAAGCCACAAGAAAGGACGCACAGAAAAGAATACTTGATATTGCGTCAAACACAGAAAAGGAAGGGGTAATAGAGAATATTGCAGGCGCAAAGGGGTATAACGAAATTTCTGTGTATATTGACGCCGAGAGTGTTGATGTTATTGTTAAAAAAGAGAATTTCAACGAAAAAGATGTGCTTATAATAAAGCAGATTGTAACAGAGCAATTAAATATCGGAGCAGACTGTATTAAGATAATCCAAAAGAACTAAATATATTTAAAACCCGCCTTTTAGCGGGTTTGTGGGTTTATGTGTTGCACTTTTCCAGGGCTGATTTACGCAATTTATCTGCTCTGATAATATGTATACACCACCTTTTAACAAAAATTACTTGACAAAGAATAAAAGTTGATTTATAATAGAGGTAGAAAAAAGGCAAGACCTCAAACGGTTATGCCACAAAGCGAACTATATTAACGATAGCTGCCTGTGTCAGAGGCGGCTATCGTACTTTTATGGGAAATAGTATCATTAAGATGATTACTACAAAAATTGCTACAAGTAGCTTTTTTGCCATCAGTACAATGCTTACTTTTCATAAGCATCCCCCTCCTTTCACAGACTCGGCACAAGTACCTGTATGTATAAAGGTTGGGCATAACCGCCGGTGTAAACACCGTGAAGAAATCTTGCCTTATCGGATTGCTCCGACAAGGTACATTATACACCATAATTCGATAATTTTCAAGATATTTTCCAATATTTACGGATGATACATAAAAATTTGTTGATTATGACTTAAATACCCCTTGCAGATTTTGAGGTCTGCAAGGGGTATTT
>JAFQNU010000063.1 GCA_017420825.1 Clostridia bacterium | reverse complement strand
CATTTGGTGCTGTTTACTCATGCTTTTATTTTTTTAAATCTGCGCAATTTCTTTTCTTTCTGCCAATAAAGCTTTTGGTATTGTTTTTTATGTGTACTATTACTGTTTACCCATGCAGCAGAAAAAGACTTTTAAATTATTATTTTTACACACTTATGTCATCGTGTTTTGTGTGCGGAATAATATACTGTTCGAAAAATTTTTGTAAGATACCTCTAAACATACCACTTAGTGAGCTGTTTCTTGCTTTTGGTTTATCATCAGGATATATAATTACTATAATATGTTCTAAACATTTCAAAAGTAAATCAGTCACAAATGAACACAGTATTACAATATGCTATAACAACAAATCAGTAACGGCATATGGAATTTGTGATACGGGCAACTCCCTCTTTGAGCCAACAAATGGTTATCCTGTTATAATATGTGACATATCCGTATTAAAGCATCTGATATCCACACATATAACTCCTTTTAATCTTTGTGAATTTGTACAACCCGAAAAATTCAGGGTAATTCCATATAATACCGTTTCCTCATCAGGAATAATGTATGGCTTTATTCCTGATAAAATTATCATAAATAACACAGAAATCACTGATGTTGTAATTGCGCCTGCACAAAAAAATCTTGGAGAAGATGTATTATTAAATCCACTTGTTATATGAAAAACAAATAATAGCTTATACTGCCTATCTGCCCACGATACGGCTATGTATTAAAATTTGTGGGCAGAAGGGACACGGAAATAAACATTGAACATTTTATTAAAAAAACTTGAAGCAATATTTAAGGCAGTAAATATTCCATGCCTGAAAAATGAAATTTACTACATAGGTGGTTCGGACATTCTTCCTCCTCCCCTTACACGTGATGAGGAGGAAAAAATACTAATGCGTTTTAATTACGACGATACCGCAAAGTCATCTTTAATTGAAAGGAATTTACGATTAGTGGTGTATATTGCCCGAAAATTTGAAAATACAGGGATTTATGTTGAGGATTTGATATCAATAGGAACAATCGGATTAATTAAAGCAATAAACACATTTAACCCCGAGAAAAATATAAAGCTCGCCACTTACGCTTCACGTTGTATTGAAAATGAGATTCTTATGTATCTAAGAAAAAATCAATTGAGAAGAACAGAAATATCCATTGATGAGCCTTTAAATGTAGACTGGGACGGAAATGAGCTGTTACTTTCCGACATATTAGGAACAGAAAATGATATTATATACAGAGGTATTGAGGATGAGGTCGATAAAATGCTACTTCATGAAGCAATGAAAAAGCTTTCACAACGCGAAAAGAAAATAATGGAGTTGCGTTTTGGCCTTAACAATAACCGTGAACTTACTCAAAAAGAGGTTGCCGACCTTTTGGGCATTTCACAATCATACATATCACGTCTTGAAAAACGAATTATTCAACGTCTGAAAAAAGAAATTAATAAGATGAATTAATCATAAAAAACCCGCCTTAAAAGCGGGTTTTTGCATATTATACGTTTATTAATCTGACATCATTATCTTCAAGTGCTTTTTTCCATTCCTCATCAAGTCTGACATCAGTTATAAAGCAATCAATCCGGTCAATGTTTGATATCACGGGCACTCCAAGTCTGCCAAGCTTATTTCTATCGCACAAAAATATAGCTGTCTCTGAACAATCTATCATTGCCTTTTTAATTTCTGCTTCTGCCTCACTTGATTCCATCAACCCTCTTGAAAGAGTTACTCCCCTACACGAGAAAAACACTTTATTCGCATAATAGCTTGAACGGATTGTTTCTTCCACAATTCTGCCTGTATAGGACATATTTTTAGAATGTAGCATTCCACCTGTTGAAATAACTCTGATGTTCGGGCAATTTGCAAGCTCCATAACAATTTTTTCAGCATTTGTTATTACCGTAACACCCTTTTTTTCCTTAATATTTCTTGCAACATGAAGGCTTGATGTGCTTGCATCTAAAAATACCGTCTCACCATCTTTAATCATCTGTGCTGCTCTTATTCCTATACTTTGCTTTCCTTCAAAATTTACAGTTTCACGTTCGTGTATAGCCATGTCAGCCTCATTGCTCTCAATTAAGGTTGCACCGCCATAGGTTCTTACAAGCACTCCCTGTTTTTCAAGCTTTTCAAGGTCACTTCTTATTGTTTCTGTGGTTACATCAAACTGCTTTGCAAGCTCTAAAACAAGAACTGTTTTATTCTTCATTATAGTCTGTTCTATTATACTTCTTCTCTCAACAGCAAGCATTTATGCTCTCCTTTCGCCTTAAAAAATGGCCTCCCACAGCTCAGGGTGTGGATTCGCAATCACCTCGGTATTAATAAGCACACCTGTTTTTGCTGCTATTCTTGCTCCCGCATCAACTGCAGCAGTTACATCTGCAACATCACCTGTTAAGGTTACAAAGCACTTTCCGCCCATACCTCTTGCCACTCTTACCTCAATAAGAGAAACAACTGCTGCTTTAACTGCAGCATCTGCCGCTTCAATTGCTGATGCGGCTGTAAAGGTTTCTATAACACCAAGCGCTTTTTTCTCCTTTACAAGTGCCGTTCCGCACATAGCCTCAAACACCTGTTCACCAAGATTTCCTATAACAAATTTATCTATTAAGCTGTCCTCACATATTAAATCTGCTCTTTCAACCGCCGCCTGTATAGATGAAAGATCTCCACCTACTATCGTAACAAACTTACCCGGACACACAGAACCCGACTGAATAAGTGTTACTCCTGCACTTTTGAGCATTTCATCGGTCAACTTAATACCCTTACTTACATTTTTAACTTCAATTAATCCAATAGAATTCATAATTATCTATCCCCAGATTACACTCTTTCGATAACAATTTCATTACCACCCACACTCTTAACAATTCCGTCAATACTTGAATGAATTGATGTACCTAAAAATTCATGTGGTGTTTTAGCAATACATTGTCCCTTTCTCACTTTATCACCAACAGACACATTTGCCTCTGCCGGTTTTCCTACGTGCTGTGACATAGGTATATATACAGTTTTCGGAGTAAAGTCAATATATAATCTTTCAACCTTATCCTTAACATATTTTCTTATCCCCAGCCTGTCTATCAGTGTTTCAGACGGAATTAATCGTCCATCACGTTCAGCTCTCGGCTCTTTGGGTGCTTTTAAATCGGTTGGTCTATAACCCTTTTTTGCAAGCGTTGCCTTAGCATTCATTGAAATTTCCTGTGGATTTAACATCTGTTGACAACCAATAACTGTACACACTCCACAACCGCAACAAAGCGAACTCTTCAAAAATGCATCCGCATCATTGACCT
>JAFQNU010000062.1 GCA_017420825.1 Clostridia bacterium | reverse complement strand
CAATTTTGTTTGATACTTCAACATCAAGTAAATTTATTTTTCCCATTTTCCAGCCTCCAAAGCTTTGAATATGTACTCTATTTTATTATACAAAAAAACACTTGATAAATCAAGTATTTTAAAAAATTTTATATGAATGGAGAGGGTGTTGTTAATGCAACACCCTCTCCATATTTTTTCTTTAATATAAAAATCCGAATTTGTTAAAATACAGAGCGAACAGGTTATCGCTGTTTAACTGAACGCTTTCTGACATAAGGTTTTTGGCATATACATCATTTTGTGTAGAATCGTTGCAAAGTGCCGTCAAATACAAATACTGTGCCTGTCTCAGCTTTTTCGGCTCATCAACAAAGGATATGAAAAACGGAGTTGTGCCGAAATATCCGTTATCCTTAATATACTGAATTTTATCCCATTCACGCATATATTTTGTGATAAGGTGCTGCGCCTTTGTATGTTCGCCCAAATGCTCAAACGCCTTTGCCTGCCAATACGGAAGCTCCTTTAAGTGCATATTGCTGAAATACTCAATTGTAACATTGGCGATATAATCAAAAATTGCATCTGCCTCCTGCTTTTTACCGATTTTTTCAAGACATATTGCCTCGTGATATTTAAGCGGTATCAGCTTACAGTGATTCCATATCCCTGCACCGAGTGATTGCGGTAAGCTTTGACCTTTTCTAAACAATTCAAGAGCCATTTCGATGTTTCCGTTTTCAATCTCGATTTTACCTTTTACAAGATATGCAAACATATATTGGTCTGCAATTGCGTGCTCTCCGCCCTCACATGGCACAAAATCATGTGACATAAGTGTTTCAAGTGCTTTATCAGGCAAAAATGCCTGATTATATGCCTTTGCAAGCTCGGTAAGAACATCATCACGAGTAACTTTGTGAGCATTTATAAGGTTTATTTTCTCCATAGGCTCAATATTCATTTTACCCATAAGCACAACGGTTTCATATAGCAACTGTTCGTCAGACGGTCTTTCGTTTAAAACTAATTTCATAATTTCAAGAGCTTCTTTTTGTCTGTTCAGATGACTGAAATATGCAACTGCAAGATTTCTTTTTGAAATATAATTCTCTCCACATTCCTCCCACAGATGTGAAGCCTCCTCATACTGATTTTTATTATATAACAGACATCCTAACAACATTTTTGCCTCATTATCATCTGTTTTGGAAATTACATCACTCAAAACTTCAATTTCTTCAAAACGAACAGGATAACTTTTGCCAAGTTCTGCATTTTTTGCTTTTTCATAGCTTGCCAATCCATTTTCTCCTATTTTGTACTCAAAATATCCGAGAGTGTAATAAAGAGGTTTTATGCGACAGTCAGGACGGCGTTCCTCCAACCCCGAAAGAAGTCTTACCACATCATTATATCTTCCCATAGCAGATAAATCAAATGCCAGGTCGAGACAGGTCTGTACAGCATCGCTGTCCATACACTCATATAAGCTATTATCGCCGTTAATAAATTTCATCATATGGTCAAGTTTGTCTTTTATTAGTTGTTGGTTTACAATGTGTTGGGCATCTTCTCCAAGTTCTTTTTTGGCTATAACAAGGCTTGCCAAAGCCAAATTATTGTTTCTACCGTAGTCAAGTGCATTTTCCGCATGACGCACAGCCTCTTTGTAATCCCTGCGTTTAATGTCTATAACCGCAATACGAGTCATTGCTTTCGCCACACAATCTGCTGACCAGTAAGCTTTATAATAGTAATTATATGCTTTGTCTGTTTCATTCTTTGCTTCCATAATTCTTCCCATTGTATAATATGCCTCTCCGCTTTGAAGTCTCTCATTAAATAAAGTCAGAGCATCTATGGCTCTTTCGGCATATCTTTGAGCCCTATCAAGACGATAACGGTTTAATTCAAATTTTGCCATAGCAATCAATGAGGGAATGTGATTAATGTTACGTTTCAATGCCTCTTGCCAATAGCTGTCAGGCAAAACTGCCGGATCACGGTACTGGTCTACATGAACTCCTGCAAGATAAAGCTCCTCTGCGCTGTTCATTCCTGCTGCAGACGGCATATCTGTTATTACATCAGGCATATTAAATTTATCATAATTCTTTTCTGTGTACTCTGCAATGATGTCTCCGTCAGCAACTACTGTAACTGTTACATATTCCGGCAAAATTCCTGTGTCAAAAACAAACACATTATCAGGAGTAAGCATACTCTTAGCTTCACAATAAACCTCACTGTCTGTATGTACTTTAATAACTGCATTTTTATAAATTCTTGTGGTCTGTAATTTAAACACATTCTTTTCCCTGTCAATCTTAAACGCACAATTGAGATTAGCAAAACTCGGTGAACCAATTTGGGTTATCGGATACCAATACTGCGAAAATTCCTTTGTTTCGTATGGTGCAAGCCATGAAAAATTTGGCTGATTATCAGAATATGAGCCTGCCATTAACTCTGCATATTCTCCGTCAGTATCGGTTAACGCATTCTCCCATGATTTTGATAGCTGACAATAAGCCCATGTAAACATTTTTTTACCCGGCGAAATGTGGTGGTCTCCTATGTGTACAACTCCACATTCTCTGCCATGGTCATATCCCCCGAAAAAATCAAAATCAGACGCACAGGCAAAATAAGATGTCGCCTGTCTTGTGTTTTTATGCCACGAAATATCTCTGTCGGTATCCATCGGTATTCCGTTAAACACACCGTTTCCTGCAATTGGATATGTCGTTCTTGACTTTAAATAATGGAAATTTACATAGGAAACATCTTGCGGAAAAAATATCTGATAATTTTCATTGACAGGCACTGCAGCATTTTCCCACCATAAAAATGACTTTTCCACCGAATTTCTGTTATAGAGTCTCATTCTTGTTTCAAAGCTTGTTTCATGAGGTCTTAGTATAATACTGACCATTCCTTTCATTCGGTCAATGGGGTCATGTTCTGACAAATGACATACTGCACTGCCGTCCGAAAGCTCCTCTACCTCAAAATCACATGGCATAAATCCTGATGCCCTGTGATGAAATGGCCAGTTAAATTCAACCCCGCCTGAAATCCATGAGCCTAATACTCCGATTAATGCAGGCTTTATAACATGCTGTTTATAAAAGAAATCATATCCTGCCGTTTTATCATATGCAGAATAAATTCTTCCCCCTATTTCGGGCAAAATTTCAATTCTGATATATTCATTTTCCAGTGTAACAAGCGTATATTCCTTATCCTCCTTATGGGTACGGTCAACCTCCATAACCACCTTATTCGGATAGGGTCTTCCGCTCGTTCTCTGATGTACCCTGTTCTCTGCAAACATCGGCATTTCTTCTGCCAGGGGTTCAGGGTATGTGGGTATAATGATTTTTCCTATAACCGCCTTGACCTTATTCATATAATAACACTCCTTGACTTTTATTCTTTTTTATGTTATTATACATTAAAATAACGCAATTTTATATGGTTTATATTACTTATTTTTTAACAAATCTTACTTAAATGGTGATAATATGCTTACTCTACCCACAAACATAACATGCGGTTTTTGCGATTGCAGTGAATTTGGAAATCTGTCTGTATCTCCCGCTCGCAGTGTAACACAATTTGAAATTGAATTTTATCTTCAGGACGCAAAAACCACCTTTACCGATATGCAAAGCTATGAAATAAAAAAGAATTTTGTACAAATTGCAAAACCGGGACAGGTTCGTCACAGCCTGCTACCATTCAATACTGCGTATGTTAAGTTCAGTGTCGAGGGAGAAATAGCCAGACGTCTCTATGAGGCACCCGAATATTTCTGTAGCAGCCACCCCAAATTGATTTACAACAAAATAAGTGAAATGACTCTGTTAAATGAACAGGGCAATTCTCTCCTGCTCCACAGTCAGCTTCTCTCTTTTCTACACGTTGTTTTGTCTGACGCCAAAATTCCTGTGTACCGTAGCGGTAAAAACTATGAGATTATATCTACTGCAAAAAAATATATTGAAGCAGAGTTTAAAAGTCCATTAAAGCTTAAGGATATTGCCAACCACGTTCATTTGAGCGAAATTTATTTTCACAATATTTTTACACAATCCACAGGAATATCACCACACAAATATCTCATAGACTGTCGTATTGAAAATGCAAAAAAACTCCTGTGGAACAGCGAAATTCCTATCAGTGATGTTGCAGAAAAATCAGGCTTCGGTTGTCAACAGTATCTTAATAAAGTATTTAAAAAGGAAACGGGTATGACACCCGTTTCCTATCGTAAATCCTGTCAGGAAAACTATTTATCATAATACAAGCGACGGTGCTGTATATACACGAGTCGCAAGCTCTGAGTTAAGCATATAAAGACTCTTTGGGTCTGAGCCGAACAATTCCATTTTTGTGATAAGGTCATTTGCATTTGTTTCCTCTTCACCCTGTTCCTTTACAAACCAATCTAAAAACTGCATTGCCCTGAAATCCTTTACATCATATGCTGCCGCATATATATCATTAATGAGCGATGTAACATATTCCTCATGCTCTAAGCCTGCTTTTAAAACAGTCATGTCGCTGTCAAGAACCTTATCAGGCTTTGCAATAGCTTCAAGTGTTACCTTCTCATTATTATTCTGTAAATACTTGTAGAATAGCATTGCGTGGTCTCTTTCCTCCTGAGCCTGAATGTAATACCAGTTTGCAAAACCATCTAAACCTCTTTCCTCGAAGTAATTCGAAAAATCCAGATACAAATATGCAGAATACAATTCTTTGTTAATCTGCTGATTAATTAAATCTCTTACCTTTTTATCCATCATTTTAATTTTCCTTTCTATCTAAATAATTTACCACTTATATTATAGAATCAGTGAACAATTTAGATGCCAAACGATTAGACATAAAATATATACAATTGTATAACAAACTATTGTATATGTTACTACATCACAGCAGCCATTGTCAATTGTTATACATTTTTTATGAGCGAAAAGTTCCAATTCAACAAACATTACAGAAACATATATAAATGAGAAATATTTGATATCAATTTCTATTTTATAAAACACGTCTGACATATTTTTATACCTGATTTATTAATCATTATGTCTATTTCATTTTTAGCGAATAGAACTCATTTTGAAAATCTCAAGAATTAAATTATAAATTTCCCTTTTAGCTACTATTCATCATTATGATATCAAATCTCATTCATAACTATGTTACAGAAAATAATTCTTATTAAATTAATTTAGCCCATTCCCCTATTAAAACAATCAGTAATAAATGTAATCTTTAAGTTAAACAAATTCGCATTTATACCCGATTTTTTTAATTCATTATCTAAATTGTTATTTTTACTGATTTTATTAGTTACTTATTGTTTAACATTCGCAATACATACAACCTAAAATATAATTAATCATTCAGATTACATAAGAACTGCTTGTCATTTTTAATCCTTATATTATTTTTAATAATTTCACATTGCTTTACATTAATCTTTGATACCTCTCCATTTACACGACTTAACTGAATGACATTAAATCCTCTATGTGCATCTTCAGGCAACGAAGATGGATTTAACCTCAAAGAACCAGAATATGCATATGGTTTCTCTGAAATATATCGTGCATCATCGTCATCAATTGTTTTTGCTTTTAGTTGATGTGTATGACCACACAACCATAAATCACACTTTATTGAATCTAAAAAATTACGAACCTGGTCCCATATTACAGTATTCTCACTATCTTTTCCCAAGTCATTAGGTCCTAAATGAGATAAAACTATTGTAAACAGTTTATCTTCATTTAAACTATCCTTGAGCCTTTGGCATGATTCAACATCTATCCCCGCTCCTCTATGAGAAAACAATGCATCTTTCGTCTCCTCATCAACCGGCGAAATATTAGAGTTAGAATTTACAGAAATAATACGAATTCCTATATTCTCATAATTGCTTATTACCAAGTTATAGTGATTAGAATTTAATAGCCATCGTTCGTCTTCTGTCAATTCATAGGCAAATCGAGAAAAATTATTGTAAACAACTTCATCAATTATATGTTTAGGTACATCACTTTTTTTGTATTTTAAATATCTGCCATTTCCAACATCAACAAAATTACCAAATGGTTCAAAAGCTGAATTTTTGAAATCATACTTCAGAGAGAATCCACCAAACAAATTAAAATCAGCATCATGATTTCCCGGAGTAATTACAAATCGATTTTTTGCATTATCCTCTTTAAATAATTGCTTTTTTAAATTATCAAACCACTTTAATGCATCTTGATATTCGCCAAAATGACCACTTTGTGCTATATCTCCCGAAATCATTACAATATGTGGCAAGCAGAAATTTTTTTGTAAAAATTCATATATTGTATCAACATCAAAATCTGCGGACTGAGATATTTTTCCGCCAAACTGCATGTCGGATACGTGTAATATATTTATCGTAGCATCATGTTT
>JAFQNU010000061.1 GCA_017420825.1 Clostridia bacterium | reverse complement strand
CATATTTATCTCCGGGATAAAAATATTCAAATGGTCTGTCAAGTGCTCCCAGGTCATTCGGCGACCATACAACTGCAAGATTTGGAAACTCATGTATAATATCAGCAGCTTTTCTGAATGCTTTTTTATAAGCCTCAGGATCATCACCAAGCTCTGATACATTCATTTCATTTGCAAATCTTATAAACATAGGTTTATTATAACTATTTAATGTCGCAAGGGTACTTCTTACAAAATTATAATCTATTTTATCCAAATCATAAATTGTCCAGCCAACCATTGTTATAACATCATCACTCTTTACCCTAACATTTGCAGGGTAATAAAGATCAGGATTATTCATAGCATCAAGATTTGTCAGATATGAACCAAGCGGAAGAAGCTTATCTGCATATTCAGGCACTGAACCAATATATGCTCCCCCTTCAGGCTCAAACTTTGCACCATAATATGGTGCTGTGTTTATCGGAGCTTCTGTATAAAGCTCGAATTCAGTTTCTTTTACCATATCAAGCTTCTGATAATAAAGTTCTCCCCAGTCAGGCTCAGGGAATTCAAAGGCTGATACATTTACTGATAAGCTAAATACTAATGTTAGTATAAGAACTGTTGATATTATTTTTTTCATTTTTTCTGTTTCCCTTTCTTATTAACGTTGTAATAAACTTCTCAATAAATCCCCATAAAAAGCTTAGTATTGTTGTCATTATAATCCAATACACCATCTGTAACGACGGACGTGCATCAAACCCGTAATGCCTTAAAAATATCAGTATAAATACATGAATAAAATATGCTCCAAAGGATACCGAGGACAACGATTTTATTATTGTTGATTTCCTGTTCATGTTATATTTACAAAACACAAATATTGCTGCAGCTTCAGCATAATGATTAAGCATATATCCGCCATGGAAGAGATAATCTCCGCCACCGATAACACTTCTCATACTTAATACAGGAATAATTACAAAAAACGAAATCCCTGCAAGATATATAATATTCCTTATTTTTACAGTTATGTCATAACTTCCAAGTATATAGCCTAAAAGCATATATCCAAAATATCCAAACATGGCGTCAGGTGTAAAATAAAAAGTAATATAACCATTTGCAACACTGTTTATAAATGGTTTAATTGTAGTCTGAAATATTGTAATAACAAAAAACAGCATCAGCAGTTTAAAATCACATTTATCTATAATCATCTTCATAAACGGAATTAAAATATACAAAAATAAGATTGTATATATAAACCACAAGTGATATGCACTTCCGTTATTAACAAGCTCACGCAAAAATCCAATAACTGAATACTCAGCTCCGTTTTGATATGTATAGCAAAAATAGTATAACACGTCATATATGATAAATGGTATAAATACCTTCATAAAACGTTTTTTATAAAATTCTGCAACATTATCTATCGGTCTTGATAATAACAGGTAACCACTTATCATAAAGAACAGTGGCACTCCCGTCCTTGTAAGCTCTTGTACAAACGAAAGCACAGTCCACAATGCTTTCCCGGCATTTTGCGAATTATTATAGTAATCACATATGCAATGCAAAACAAAAACCATAACAATTGAAAATACACGTATAATATCAAGATAAAAAACCCGCGTTTTCTCTTTATTCAAATACACTCTCCCCTAACCTTACTGTGTTTTAAGAAAGCTCATTTACTGCTTTTTTCAACTCATCAACCTTATTTGTTTCTTCCCATTTAACTCCTAAATCCTCACGACCAAGATGTCCGTAAGCAGATAACTGCTTATAAATAGGCTTTCTCAAGTCAAGCTCTCTTATGATTGCATTCGGTCTTAAATCAAACACCTTGCATACAGCATTTTCTATTATTTCATCTGAAACAACACCTGTATTAAATGTATCTGCCATAACTGATACAGGATTGGCTACACCGATAGCATAAGCAAGCTGAATTTCACATTTCTTTGCAAGACCTGCAGCAACAACATTTTTTGCAACCCATCTTGCGGCATACGCAGCGGAACGGTCAACCTTAGTGGGGTCCTTGCCTGAAAAAGCACCGCCCCCGTGACGTGCATATCCGCCGTATGTGTCAACAATAATTTTTCTGCCTGTGAGTCCGCTGTCACCCTGCGGTCCGCCAATAACAAATCTTCCTGTAGGATTTACAAAATATTTTGTGTTCTCGTTTAGTAATTCAGCAGGAACTGTTGTTTTCACTACTTCATTTATTATATCCTCTCTGATTTTTTTAAGAGTTACATCAGGAGAATGTTGTGTAGATACAACAATTGTATCTACATAAACAGGCTTGTCATCTTCATACATAACTGTAACCTGAGTTTTTCCGTCAGGTCTTAAGTAATCAAGAGTTTTATTTTTTCTGACCTCTGTTAATTTCATTGCAAGCTTATGCGCAAGCGAAATAGGCAAAGGCATTAATTCGGGTGTCTCATCACAGGCATATCCGAACATCATTCCCTGGTCACCTGCACCTGTTGAATTTCCGTCATCGTTATCACCTGTTTTATTTTCAAGACCTTCATCAACACCCATTGCGATGTCTGCTGATTGCTTGTCTATTGATGTTACAACCGCACATGTATTTGCGTCAAATCCGTATTTAGCTCTGTCATATCCAATATCATTTACTGTCTGTCTGATTATTTTTGCATAATCAACATTACAATTCGCAGTTATTTCACCCATGACAGATACTATTCCTGTCGTACAGGTAGTTTCACATGCAACCCTGGCATCAGGGTCTTTTGCAATAATTTCATCTAATATCGCATCAGATATTCTGTCACATATTTTATCAGGATGTCCCTCTGTTACAGATTCTGATGTAAATAATCTCTTACTCATTTTAAATTCTCCATTCTTTTTTCATTATCTAATACATTATATCACATAATTTTACAAAAGTCTACATTTTACGAAAAACTCCTGCAACTTTCCCTAAAATTTTCACATTCTTTGATATAATTGGTTCATATGCATCATTTTCAGGCTGTAAACGTATATATTCATTTTCTCTGTAAAAGGTTTTTACAGTCGCTTCCTCGTTATCAATCAAGGCAACCACAATATCTCCATTTTGTGCAGAGCTCTGTTCTCTGACGATTATGTAATCTCCGTCTAAGATAGCGGCATTTATCATCGAATCCCCTGACACTCTAAGCATAAACAAATCTTTATTCTGTGCAAAGCTCATCGGAAGCGGAAATGTTTCTGTTATATCCTCAACGGCTGTAATCGGTATACCTGCAGTAACCTTACCGTAAACAGGTACATCAAGGTACTTGTCCTCATTATATTCAGGTACACTGTCCTCAACATCAACAATCTTTATTGACCTGTTTTTTGATGAATCTCTCACTATCATACCATGAATTTCAAGCTTTTTTAATCTTG
>JAFQNU010000060.1 GCA_017420825.1 Clostridia bacterium | reverse complement strand
TTTCTTTATAATTTTTCCATTTGCGACATAAAAATTTTGTTTTATACACGCTTTTGCATATTTTGCGATATTAAAATCAAATTACATTTGGACGTATTGTTTGACAAAAGAATACAGATATGATAAAATTATCTAAACTATCTTTATGAGGTAAGCTTATGAAAAAAAATAATACAATTATCGGCTCTGCCCTGTTGGTTATGATTGTTATGCTTTTATCAAAATGCATGGGATTTATACGTCAGGTTGTAATTGCGAATACATACGGAGCAAACTCTGTAACAGATATTTATTTTATATCAAGTGAATTCATGCTTGGCTTGTCAGGCGCTTTGCTTGCGTCTTTAACAACTGCTCTCATCACAATATATATTGATGTATCAGTTAAAAAGAGCAAGGAGGACGCTAATGCCGTCGCTTCTAAAATGCTTACACTTTTCCTTTTTGCCGGCGGTCTGTTTATTTTGCTTACTAATCTTTTTATGCCGTTTATTGCAAAGCTGTTAGCTCCGTCATATGATGCTGCACTGATGTCAGAGCTTATAAAATATCTGCGTATTTTCTCGGTCACATTCATATTTACAGCATTCCAGTCAATTTATGCAGCAGTATTAAATGCAAACAACTCCTTTGTTCCGGGAAAGCTGTACGGAATTGTGTATAATCCAATTGCAATTTTCTCAATGCTTCTGTTATCTCGAAAAATTGGTATTAATGCTCTTGTTTTTGCATATTTCGCCGGAAATATAGCACAAACCCTGCTTTTAAAACAGCTCTGTAAAAACACCTTTAATTTTAAACCATCTGTAAACTTTGCAGACGAACATTTAAAACAACTGATACTTTTATCTCTGCCACTTTTGGTAAGTAATATTTTTATTCAGCTTAACAATGTGATTGACAAAGCTATCTGTTCAATGCTTGGAGAAGGAATCGCATCAAACTATTCATATGCATTTACTCTTGAGCAGTTTGTTTCAGCAACCATCACCGCAACACTCAGCCTTATTCTGCTGTCTCATTACGCAAAGTATGCAGCCGAAAATAACACAAAAATGCTCGTGAAAACCTTTAAGGAGTCTCTTGGCGGACTTATTATTCTTCTTGTACCTATATCTCTTGTTGCATGCACAATGTCTTATGATATTGTAAGCATTGTGTATTTAAGGGGCGAATTCACACAATCTGCCGCTGAATATACCTCACAGGCATTAATTGGCTTTGGTCTGGGCTTTGCATTGGTCGCAATAAGAGAAATGTATATAAGAGTACACCTTTCCTTCCAAAATACACGCATGCCAATGATAGCAAACATTGTATCGGTAATTTTAAACGCTGTAATGAGTATTGCTCTTGCAAATTTTATAGGAATATTGGGGATTTCACTGGCAACAACCCTTTCTGTAATTGTTGCAATTATTATGCTTAACAAGTCGGTAAAACGTTATATTCCTGATTTTAAGTTTATTTCAATGGGCATACTGATTGCAAAAGTTCTCATATCCTGTGCCGTTTCATTTTTTGTGATTATTTTACTGAAAAACATACCTGTTTCAAACACACTGATAAGATTTATAATCGCTTCAGCAGGTGGTCTTGGTATTTATATAATCATGCTTATATTATTACGGTGTGATGAACTTCTTGTTCTAATTAATAACACAAGATTACAAATTAAGAACAAATTGAAAAAATAATTGACAATTACAGGTTTATTTGATACAATTGTCGTATTATATTTACTATTGAAAGGATGATGATTTGTGGACTCATACCCGTCCCGATTGTTAGTTGGTGTTATTTTTATTTTAGTTATTGCCCTGTTGCGCACGGCACAGGTAGTAGTTGACAACGCAAGCGAGGCACGTATCAGTAAAATGACCGATTCTTCTAAAACACAAAAAATATTAAAAATTCTCGATAAATCCTCACGGATATATAATGGCATAAGATTTTTAATTATTGTTTTAGAGTTGATGATAGCTGCTGATGTTACATTAATTTTAAAGGATTGGATTTTAGATAACAATTTAGACAAGCATATTATTTGGATTATTCCGGTAACACTTATTGCAGTTTCTTTTATCATCCAACTTATCGGTATATGCATTCCAAAGAAAATTGCAGCAAAAAATCCTGAAAAAGCGCTCTTTACAATGTCATGGCTTATAAACTTCACACACATTATAACCATACCAATTGAAAGGCTCCTTTCCTTAATTTCATCGTTAGTTCTGCTTCCATTCGGAGTCACACACACAGACGAAGATGAAGATGAGGTCACCGAAGAAGAAATTCGTTTCATGGTAGATGTCGGAAGTGAATCAGGTGCAATTGACCCTGACGAAAAGGAAATGATACATAACATTTTCGAGCTTGACGATACACCCGTCCGTGATGTTATGACTCACAGAACCGATGTTGTATTTTTGTGGAATGACGAAAATATTGACACATGGGAAGAAACTATAACAACCACAAATCATACAATATATCCCGTATGCGGAGAAACTGTTGATGATATACTTGGTTTTATAAAGGCAACCGATTTTTACAAGTATCTAAGAAATCCTGTCGGAGATATCTCTGATATTATACGAAACCCTTATCTTGTCCCTGAATCAGTTAAAGCAGATGACTTATTCCGACAAATGCAGAAAACTAAAAATCATTTTGCTATTGTACTCGATGAATATGGCGGTCTTGCAGGGATAACAACCATGTCCGACCTGCTTGAAGAAATTGTTGGTGACTTAGATAATGACTCAGAAGCTCCGGAAGATGAGGAAATCACACAAATCGATTCAAATACATGGAAAATCCTTGGCTCCACAGATATTGATACAGTATCAAAAATACTTGATGTTGAACTTCCTATTGAAGAATATAACACATTTGCAGGTATGATTTTAGGCGAACTCGGGGCAATCCCAGATGATGGTACAACGGCTGAAATTGAAGCATATGGATTGCAAATTAAAATTACAAAAGTTTTTGAACATAGAATAGACGAAGCACTTGTGTGTAAAATCGAACAATCAACAGAGGATTAAATAAAAATTTCACTCGCAACATCG
>JAFQNU010000059.1 GCA_017420825.1 Clostridia bacterium | reverse complement strand
ATCAGAGGAGGATCCGCTTTTACAAATGACAGTAAATGTGTTATTAAATAATGTGAATGCAGCATGCGTTACTGTCAATGCGACAGAAGGAAAAAATGTAACGGTGTACAGGGAAATTTCTATTGCCGACAAAAAAGCACAGGTAAAGCTTAATTATCCTGATGATGCAATGACTGTTAATAAAGTCACGTTTATGAAATAAGAGGAGAATATAATGAGGAAAGAGATAAACTACGAGTTTAAAAAAAGACTGCTCAAGGTACATAAAGAAAATATCAGAAATTATGATATAATTTCAGAGCAGAACGAGATTGTTTTAGAAAATGGTTGTAAAATCATCTTACCCAAGGAGAGCAACAGACAGATTTTAACGGCCGCAAGAGATTTTGAGGATTATTTGTTTACTTCTATGGGAATAGCTGCAGGTGTGTATAAATCGGGAGAGAAATCGGATGAAAACGCGGTTTATCTTATTATTGACGAGAGTACAGAAACAGATTATCGTATTGAGGTTGATGAGGTTGTAAGAATTTACTCAAAGGACACAAGGGGACTTGCAAGAGGATTATATTGTCTTGAGGATAAAATGAGCGAGAGGAATGCTCCCTATATAAAGAAAGAGACAATTACACAGAGTTTTTTATTCTCTCCGAGAATGATACATTCGGGATACGGAATGGACGATTTCCCGAATGAGTATCTTGCTCGTGCGGCTCACGCAGGCATGGATTCAATTTTGGTGTTTGTCAGTGGTATAAATAAGAAAAATGACGGACAATTTCTTGATTTTAATGAGCTTATTTACAGAGCCGAAAATTATGGACTTGATGTGTATGCTTATTCATATTTGAAATGTGACGTACACCCTGATGATGAGAATGCACAGGAGGTTGTTGACGGTATTTATGGAAAGTTATTTGAACAATGCCCGGGATTTAAAGGTGTGGTGTTGGTTGGTGAGTCAGTAGAATTCCGTTCAAAGGACCCAAACACATCACAAATGCTTCATGGTGAACAGCCTGCTGATGGCATACCGACAGTGAAACCTGCTCCGGGTTGGTGGCCATGTGTTGAATATCCGCAATGGCTGGAACGGGTTAAATGTGCTGTAAGAAAATATAAAAAGGATGCTGATATAGTTTTCTGGACGTATAACTGGGGTGATAAACCCATAGAGGACAGATTAAGACTTATCAACAATATGCCGAGTGATATAACTCTGCTTGTTACATTTGAAATGTTTGAAAAGTACAAAAGAAACAATTCTGAGGGTATTGTGAGAGATTATTCACTTTCATTTGAAGGACCGGGAGGATATTTCATCTCTGAGGCGGAGGTGGCAAAAAAACGTGGTATAAAATTATATGCTATGACAAATACAGCAGGTACAACATGGGATATGGGAACTGTTCCTTATGAGCCAATGCCGTATCAATGGATAAAACGATATAAAAACATCATAGAGGCTAAAGAAAAGTACGGATTATGCGGACTAATGGAATCACATCATTTTGGGATGTGGCCTTCATTTATAAGTGAATT
>JAFQNU010000058.1 GCA_017420825.1 Clostridia bacterium | reverse complement strand
TGCGGCATCTATAAGGCCTTTTGCATCATCAGCCTTGCTTATATCACCACAGAACAAAATACTTTGTGCTCCAAGAGCCTTAATTTCTTCGATTGTATTTATTGCTGTTTCTGACTCCGATGACGCATTTAGCACTATTTTCGCACCGTTTTTTGCAAAATCAATTGCTATTGCCTTACCAATCCCTCTTGACGAGCCTGTTATTATACATACCTTATCCTTTAGCATAATCCCAATTCCTCCAGAGTTTTATTAAGGCTTGCAACATCCTCAATATTTAAGACCTTAATATCAGAACTTATCTTTTTAGCAAATCCTGACAGTGCCTTGCCGGGGCCTATTTCTATAAAAGTATCATAACCCTCTGCTATAAGCTTTTCCATTGACTTTTGCCATAAAACAGATGATGATACCTGTTTTTGGAGAATACTTTTAACTTCATCTATATTAACATAATCAGCAGTTACATTTGTTACAACCGGTATTTGCATTTGTCCGAGTTTTATATCCTTCATTTCCTCGGCAAGCTTTTCTCCTGCCCCTGTTAACAGTTCACAATGAAACGGGGCTGACACAGCCAAAGGCAATGCTCTTTTTGCACCCTTTTCCTTTGCAAGTGTACAAAGCTCATCAACAGCTTCCTTATGTCCCGATACAACTATCTGTCCCGGGCAATTTAAATTGGCAGGTGTACACACACCAAGGTGACTAACTTTATTACACAAGTCATATACAGTCTCTTCGTTAAGTCCTATAATTGCTGCCATTGCACCAACACCCTCGGCTACCTCCTCCTGCATGAACTTTCCTCTTTTTTTAACAAGCTTTACAGCCTCACAAAAATCAAGAGTTCCTGCACATACATGAGCTGAATACTCACCAAGACTAAGTCCCATTGCCGCATCGGCACATATACCCTTTTCCTTTGCCGCCGCAAGTGCTGCAATACTCATTGTTACGATACAGGGTTGAGTATTTTCAGTGATTTGCAAGGTTTTTTCATCACCATTAAAAATCATATCGGCAATATCAAATCCCAATGCCTCACTTGCATCTTCAAATACCTTTTTTGCACTCGGAAAATTATCATAAAGATCCTTTCCCATTCCTACTTTTTGTGCTCCCTGTCCTGCAAACATAAATACAGTTTTACCCATTTGTATCCTCCTTCAAAATATTCTATCATAAAATTTATACTTCGTCAACATAGGTTTGTGGAAATTTTTTCAGTAATTTCACCAATATTTTCAAATAAATCTTCAATAATTTTGCTACATGGTTCAATTTCTGTTACCATAGCAGCTGACTGACCTGCCATAAGTGAGCCCGTCTTTATATCTCCCTCTATAAATGCTCTTCTCAAACCTCCCATTCCGAGCTTTTCTATCTCCTCAAATGATGCACCGCTTTTTTCAAGTCTGTCATATTCTGCGGTCAACTCGTTTTTCAAGGCTCTTACAGGTGCTCCTGTTGTTCTTCCTGTTACAACCGCATCTCTTTCCTTTGCTTTTAACACAGCGTTTTTATAATTAATATGCGCCATACATTCCTCTGCACAAATAAATCTGGTTCCAACCTGAATACCCTCTGCACCAAGTGCAAAGACTGCTGCTGTTCCTCTTGAGTTACAAATTCCACCTGCTGCAATAACTGGAATTTGTACTGCGTCAGCAACTTGAGGAACAAGCACCATTGTAGTAAGCTCACCAATATGTCCGCCTGCCTCACAGCCCTCTGCAACAACTGCATCTGCACCTGCTTTTTCCATTCTCTTTGCCAAAGCCGCACTCGGAACAACAGGAATGACCTTTATACCTGTGTTTTTTAACGGTTCAATATATTTTCCCGGATTTCCGGCACCTGTTATTACAACAGCCGGTTTTTCCTCCAAAAGCATATTCATCACATCATCAGCATACGGTGACATCAACATTACATTTACACCAAATGGCTTATCGGTAAGCTGTCTGCACTTTTTTATCTCTGCTCTGACAATTTCAGCCTCCGCACCGCCTGCTGCAATTATTCCCAAGCCTCCTGCATTCGAAACCGCCGCCGCAAGCTCTGCTGTTGCAACCCATGCCATTCCGCCCTGAAATACAGGATACCTGATATTAAGTAATTCACAAATTCTGTTCTTCAATGACCTTTCCTCCTTTTAATACTCTATTAAAGCCGCTCCCCATGTAAGACCTCCGCCAAATCCTACAATTATGAATTTATCTCCTCTTTTTAACACACCCTGTTCCACAGCCTCGCACATTGCAACAGGGACAGATGCTGATGATGTGTTTCCGTAAAATTCAAGATTAGTAAATATTTTGTTCATATCTACCTTTAAAAGCTTTGCCGCACTTTCTATAATTCTGATATTTGCCTGATGCGGAATAATTACATCAACATCATTAATTGTAAAGCCTTTTTCCTTACAAACTCTTTGAGCAGCTTTAGTCATTGCCCTGACGGCAAAATTCATAACCTCCGAGCCAGCCATTCTGATATGATTTGGATTTTTGGAAAGTCTCATATTTATCTCTTCCTCATCATACCTGTATGCAAGACTTGTGAGCTTATCACCATCGGCACCATTTGCACCTATATCTATACTCATAACTCCATTCTCTTCAGAAGCCCCATATATAACAGCCCCCGCAGCATCACCGAAAAGTATACAGGTTGAACGGTCTGTATAATCTGTTGCCTTTGAAAGAGCGTCAGCACCTATAACCATTACCCTTTTATAAAGACCTGTTTCAATAAACTGCTTTGCAATAACTGTTCCTGTAACAAATCCGCTACATGCCGCATTAATATCAAATGCCGCAGCATTTTTAGCATTTATATTCTTTTGCACAACACATGAGCATGACGGAGTGAAGTAATCAGGTGTAACCGTTGCAAGAATTATCAAATCAAGCTCTTCAGCTCCTATTCCTGCATTTTCAAGTGCTTTTTGTGCCGCCTTTGTTGCAAGGTCTGTTGTAAATTCATCATCAGCAGCTATATGCCTTTGTTTAATTCCCGTCCTTTGTACTATCCACTCATCATTTGTCTCTACAAATTTTTCCATGTCGGTGTTTGTGTACACCTTTTGCGGAGCATAGTGTCCCATTCCGATTATCTTTGCATTCATTTTTTACCTTTCCTTTCTGCTACCTCTCCGTTTGCCTTATTTTTTCTGTTATGTTGCTTTCAACCACTCTGTATGCCTGTCGGATTGCATTATATAATGCCACATCATCAGACGAACCATGTGCTTTAATCATAGGTGCATTTATACCCAAAAGCGGAGCACCGCCATATTCACGATAATCCATAGAGCTTTTAAATTCATAAATCCCTTCTTTAACAAATAAAGCTCCGAGCTTTGTAAATATGTTCTTTCTGAACATTGTCTTGATTTTACCCGTCAATACACTTGCTGTTCCTTCTATTGTTTTTAAAACAACATTTCCCACAAAGCCGTCACATACTATAACATCAGCATTGCCCTGCATAATATCTCTTCCCTCAATGTTACCAATAAAATTTAAATTCTGCTCATGTAATAAGATATTAGTTTGTTTTATAACTTCATTTCCCTTTTCGTCCTCCTCACCGTTGCTCAAAAGTCCAACCATAGGTCTTTTCACACCTTCTGCATTTTCCATATAAATCGAACCCATTTTAGCAAACTGAATAAGATTTATTTCAGAACAGTTTGTGTTTGCACCTGAATCTATAAGAAGCTTTCCACCTTTAGCTGTTGGTAAAACAGTTGCAATTGCAGGTCTTTTTATTCCCTTTATTCTACCTACAATGAGTTGTCCGCATACAAGCATTGCTCCTGTACTTCCTGCCGTAATCAGCGCATCTGCTTCTTTATCTTTCAACAGTCTCGACGCAACAACAATAGAAGCATTTTGTTTTTTCTTAACCGCCTCCACAGGGCTTTCACAATTTTTAACCGTCTGCCAGGCATCAACTATTGTTATTTTACTTCCACT